>JBKQQQ010000783.1:0-5898 GCA_052144275.1 Streptosporangiaceae bacterium | reverse complement strand
AAAGCGCCCCGGAGGCGAGTGAGGGAAATAGAGCATGCCTGATGAACGGTTCTTCGAACCGGACGTGGAGACCATGCCGCGGGCTCGTATCGCGGCCCTGCAGGAGGAGCGCATCCTCGAACTGGTGCCCTACGTCTACGAGCGGTCCGCCCTGGTGCGCAAGAAGTGGGAAGAGGCGAGGGTCAAGCCCAGCGACATCAACTCACTCGCCGATTTCACCGAACGGGTGCCCTTCATCACCAAGGACGACATCCGCCAGTTCCGTGAGGCGGCGCAGGACCCGTTCGGCGGCCTGCTGTGCACGGACTACGCGGACGCGACCACGGTCTTCTCCACGTCGGGGACCACCGGGGACGCCACCTTGTACGCGCACGCCTGGGACCGGTGGCATCCGTTCTGGGCGGCGACCGCGCGGGACCTGTGGGAGATCGGCGTGCGGCCGGGAGACTACGTGCTGGGCAGCGGCTTCAAGATGCGCGGACCGCTCTACCACGCGGACCAGATGGTCGGCGCCATCCCGGTGCTGGTGAACACGGGCATCGGCGGCTGGGCCACGGCGCTGGACGCGATCCGCCGCTACCGGCCGGTCTACGCGCAGCTCACCGGGCTGGCGCTGGCCGAGCTTGACCACCTGAGCCGGACCACCGACATGCGGGAGGTGTTCTCCTCGTTCAAGGGCGCCGCCTTCGCGGGCGAGCCGCTCGGCGCGCGGGCCCGGGCCCAGCTGGAAAGCTGGGGCGTGGAGGTCTACCTGTGGACCTCCACCGGAGACGTCACCGGCGCGTGGGAATGCCGCCAGCACGACGGCTGCCACGCCTGGGAGGACTGCGTGCTGCTCGAGGCCGTCGACCCGGCCGGCCGCACCCCGGGCACCAGCGCCCCGGTCGCCGACGGGGAACTCGGCGAGCTGGTCGCCACCTCGCTGGACAACCCGGTCACCCCGATGGTGCGCTTCCGCTCCGACGACATCATCCGGATGACCAGGCAGCCCTGCGCGTGCGGCCGGACCCACGCCCGGTTCTGGCCGGTCGGCCGCAAGGGCGACGAGACGATCGTGGCCGGCCGCTCGTTCGTGCCCATGGACATCTGGCGGGCGCTCGAGGGTGTTCCGGAGACCGCGACCGCGCTGTTCCAGCTGGTCCGGCCGGCCCGGGAGATCGACGAGCTGAAGGTCCGGGTCGGCTACGACCCGGACACCACGACGTCCGTCCCGGAACTGCGGGACCGGGTGTCCGAGGTGATCACGGCCGCGGTGGGCGTCCCGCCGGTGCTCGAGCTGCTGCCCGAGCCGGAGCTGCTCGCCCGCGGCCGCGGCGGGAAACTACCCCGGGTGGTGAAGGCATGAGCGAGGTGGAGCACAGCATGCGGGCGGGAGACAGGTCATGACGGCAGCATCTTCCGCGGCGGCGGCCGCGGCGCTCCCCCGGCCCGGGCCGTGGGGCATCGGCCGGTACGACGCCGCCGGGCAGCCGGTCTTCTTCGAGGTCGGCTGGGACGACTGGCAGCAGGACGTGGCCTGGGCGCGCGCCATGCTGGCCGACCACGGCGTCGGCCCGGGCAGGGGCCTGATCGTCGTCAGCGGCATGCCGGAGTCGCCCTGGTTCGACCCGTTCGAGACCGCGGCCCGCGAGCTCGGCGCGCCGTATTCGATCGGGGAGATCTACGCCTTCGAGGCGTTCCGCACCGGCATGTACGCGCGCCGCCTGCCCGTCATGATGATCTTCGGCCTCGACCGGACCGTGGCCGAGGGCCTGGGCGACGAGCTGGCCGAGGTGGTGGCGCGGGTGCCGGTCATCGTGGCACGGCCAGACGCCGCCGGCCTGCTGGCCAGGGCGGGCGCCCAGCCGTTCATCGTCAGCCGGGTGGGGCCTGCCCTCGCGGTGGAGTGCCCGTATCGCTCCGGGGCGCATGTCAACGGCGCGGAGTGGGCCGTGGCCGAGCGCGGCGGGGAGCTGTTCATCAGCACCGCGGGCCCGCGGGCGCACCAGGCCAGCGAGGCCGCGCTGGGCCTGCGCGGCACGCTGACCGACGGCCCGTGCGGCTGCGGGCGGACGGGGCAGCGGGTCATCATTTCCGAAGGAGCGTGAGCCTATGGTCACCGTGGGGGACCTCATCGCCGAGCACCGCCGCAGCTACCCGGGCCGGCTTGCGCTGGTCGACGGCGAACACCGCCTGACCTGGCCCGAACTGGACGAGAGGGTCAACCGGCTGGCCAACGCGCTGCGCGGGACCGGGGTGGGGCCGGGGATGCGCATCTTGTGGCTCGGCCAGAACTCCTTCCGCGTCTACGAGCTGCTCGGCGCGGCGGCCAAGATCGGGGCGATGGTGTGCCCCGGCTACTGGCGCTGGGCTCCGCCGGAGATGGCGTTCGCGATCGAGGACTTCAGCCCGAAGGTGGTGATCTGGCAGGAGGAGGAGATCGGCAGCACCGTGCGCGCGGCGCGGGCATCCAGCCCGGCCGGGGAGTCCGCGCTGTGGCTGCGCCACGACACCAGCGCCGACCAGGGCTACGAGGCGTTCCTGGCCAGCGGCGACCCCGCGGACCCCGGCGTGGACGTCGACCCGGACTCCGCCCTGCTGGTCATCTACACCGCGGCGATCAGCGGGCGGCCCGGCGGCTCGATGCTGTCGCACGCCAACCTGATCGCCATGGGCATGTCGGTCGCGTGGCTGGGCGACATCGACGACGCGACGGTGTTCCTCAACTCCGGGCCGATGTTCCACATCGGCAACTTCCAGTTCTACGGCGTCCCCGTGCTGATCCAGGGCGGCACCAACGTGGTCACCCGGCGGGTCGTCGCGAGCGAGGTGCTGGACATCCTGGCCGAACAGAAGTGCACCCGCGCGTACCTCATGCCTGCCACCGTCACCCAGCTGGTCGGGCTGATGCGGGAGCGGGGCACCGAACTGCCGCACCTGAAGGCCACCATCGCCGCCCCGCTGTGGCAGGGCCTGGTGGCGGCGGACGATAGCCGCCACGGCCGCGAAGGCGGCGGCATGGGCTACGGCTATGGGCAGACTGAGGTCACCGGCTTCTGCCTGTTCGGCGGGTACGGCGGCCGCGGCGCCGGCAACGCCGGCCGCCCGGCGCCGGTCACCTCGGTCCGGATCCTCGACGCCGGCGGCCGGGAGTGCGCCACCGGCGAGGCCGGCGAGATCTGCGTCCGCGGCGGCACGGTGCACCTGGGCTACTGGAACCGCCCGGAGATCAACGCCGAGCGCTTCCGCGGCGGCTGGTGGCACACCACCGACCTGGGCCGGCGCGAACCCGACGGCACGATCACCTTCCTCGGCACGATGACCCGGATGATCAAGTCCGGGGCGGAGAACATCTTCCCCGCCGAGGTGGAGAACTGCCTGGAAGCCCATCCGGCGGTGAAGGAAGCCGCCGTCATCGGCGTGCCCAGCGAGCGGTTCGCACAAGACGTCAAGGCGGTCGTGGTGCTCAACGGGACGGCCGAGGCGAGCGCCGCGGACCTCATCGAGCACTGCCGGCACCACATCGCCTCGTACAAGAAGCCGAAGACGGTCGAGTTCCTCGACGCGCTGCCGCGCACCGGTGGCTTCGCCAAGGACTACGCGGCGCTGGACGAGAAGTTCGGCGGCGGGGGCTATCCGGGTGGCGACAACCTCGGCGGCGGCCATCCGCGGCCAGCAGAGCCGCGGCCAGCAGAGTCGCGGCCAGCAGAGCCGCGGGCCAGCACATGAACATCGCGGGCAAGTCCGTCGTGGTGACCGGGGGCGGGAACGGCATCGGGCGGGCGCTGGCCGAGCGGTTCGCGGCCGAGGGCGCCCGCGGGGTGACCGTCGCGGACATCGACGCCGAATGGGCGCGTAAGACGGCCGAACGGATCGGGGAACAAGGCATCGGCGTCGGCTGTGACGTCTCCGATCCGGACGCGATCGGCCGGCTGGTGAGCGCGGCGGAAGAGTCGTTCGGTCCTATCGATGTTTTCTGCTCGAACGCCGGCTTCACCGACCCGGCACCGGGTGACCTGGGCCAGCCGGTGACTGCCTGGCGGCGCATCGTCGAGGTGAACCTGATGGCGCACGTGTGGGCGGCCCAGGCGGTGGTGCCGTCCATGCTGGCGCGCGGCGAGGGCTACCTGCTGCAGACGATCTCGTCGGCGGCGCTGATCACCGGGCCGTCCGGGCCTGGCTACACGATGACCAAGCACGGCGCGCTGGGCTTCGCCGAGTGGCTCGCGCTGAACTACGGGCACCGCGGGATCCGGGTGTCGTGCCTGTGCCCGAACGCCGTGTACACCGGCATGTTCGGCCGGCCGCCGGGCGATGAGTCCACCGCTCCGCCGGACGGCGGCGCGCTCGGCGAGGTGCTGATGCCGGAAGACGTCGCGGGCACCGTGATCGAGGCCATGGCCGCCGAACGGTTCCTGATCCTGCCCCACCCAAAGGTCGGCGAGTCGTTCCTGCGCAAGGCCACCGACTACGACGCCTGGCTCAGCCGGACCCGCGATCGCCTGCAGAGCATGCGTTGACGACGTCCGCTGCCCTGGCGAGCAGCGCGGCGAGGTCGCGGGCCTCTTGCGGCGTCAGCCCGATCAGCCGGTAGCGGCCGCCGGCGTGCACCGCGATCTCGACCGTGGGCGACCAGGCCGGCTCGGCCGGGTCGTCCGGCAGGTACTGCGCGGTCTGCACGTCGAGACGGTCCGGTGCGGTCAGGCCGCCCGGCCGGGCGATCGTGACCGAGGTCGTCTCGCTGGCGTGGTAGAAAGCCGCGGCGTGCTCACGTGCGCACCACGCCGGGCAGTGGCCGATGACTGATGGCATCGCTGCTCCTCCCCTGTTAAAGGGCACTGTTAAAAGCCCAGGCCGCGGCCCACGATCTCCTTCATGATCTCGGTCGTGCCGCCGTAGAGCCGCTGCACCCGGGCATCCCGCCAGAGCCGGGCGATCTCGTACTCGTTGATGTAGCCGTAGCCGCCGTGCAGTTGCAGGCAGCGGTCCACGATGTCCCACTGCAGTTCGGTGGCCCACCACTTGGCTCCCGCGGCCTCATCCGCGGTGAGCTCGCCGTCCACGGCCGCCTGCACGCACCGGTCGAGGTAGGCGTGCGCGACATCCAGCCTGGTCTTCATCTCCGCCAGCGCGAACCGGTTCACCTGGAACCCGCCGATGGGCCGGCCGAAGGCGTGCCGGTCCTGGGCGTACTGGGTGGTCACCGCGAACGCGCGGTCCGCGTGGGCGATCGCGTACACGGCGATGCCCAGGCGCTCTTGGGGCAGGTTACGCATCAGGTGGTAGAAGCCGCGGCCCTCCTCGCCGAGCAGGTTCGCGGCCGGGACCGGGACGTCGCGGAAGAACAGTTCGGCGGTGTCCTGGGCGCGGTTGCCGATCTTGTCGAGCTTGCGGCCCCGTTCGAAGCCCTCGAAGCCCTCCTCGACCACCAGCAGGCTCATCCCCCGGTGACCGGCCTCCGGCTCGGTCCGCGCCACCACGATGACGAGGTCGGCGAGGATGCCGTTGCTGATAAAGGTCTTCGTCCCGTTGAGTATGTAATGATCGCCGTCGCGGCGGGCGGTGGCCTTGACCTGCTTGAGGTCCGAGCCCGCCCCGGGTTCGGACATCGCGACGGCGACCAGCCGCTCGCCGGTCACGAAGCCCGGCAGCCACCTCTTCTTCTGCTCTGGCGTCGTCAGGTCGGTCAGGTAGGGCGCCACCACGTCGTTGTGCAGCGCCAGGGCGATCCCCTGGGTGCCGGTCGCGGCGATCTCCTCGGCGATGACCACGCTGTAACGGAAGTCCCTGATGCCCAGGCCGCCGTACTCCTCGGGGACCATCCAGCCGAGCAGCCCGAGCTCGCCGGCCTTGCGCCAGGCCTCCCGGCTGACCACGCCGGCCTCCAGCCACTCCGCGGTGTGCGGGACGCACTCCTTC
>JBKQQQ010000782.1:0-3447 GCA_052144275.1 Streptosporangiaceae bacterium | reverse complement strand
GCCTCCAGCCGGTCCCACGCGCACAGCACCCCGACCAGCTCATCGTCGGAGGCGCCGTCGTAGGTGTCGTCCGGGCCCGCGGCCGCATCGGCGAGCATCGCCAGGTCCGGGCAGCCCGGCATCACATCCAGCGCCAGCCTGCTGCCGAACGCCGCCGCGCGACTGGCCGACTCGCCAGGGAAGATCCGCGCCGACCCCGGCTGGCCCGGGCCCCGGCGGCCCGCCCGCGCCGCGATCGCCGCCAGCGCCCCGGTCGTCCCCGACCGGGCGGCGTTAGCGGCAGCCTGCTCTTCCGCCTCGGCGACCTCCCCGATCTCCGCGACCTCCTGCGGCGTCAGCTCGTACTCACCGGGCGGCGGCGGCCCGTCCGGGTCGGGGTATTCCTCCGGGTCGAACGGCTCATCCTCCCCGGCAAGGGCATCCAGCCAGGCCTCGCGCTCCTCCTCAGTCATCGGATCCGGGCGGGTGATCACCGGCTCCCAGTAAGGCCCGCCAGGGTCGCCTAGCGCCAGGGGTTGGTCCGGCCCAGGCGGCATCCCCGCTGCGCGCCGGGCGGGATCCTCGTCCCATCCGGGGTCCGCAGGAGCCGATTCCTGGGGCATGCACCCACATCCGTTCGGAATATTGAACTTGAAATTGATCCTCGATATGTTATCGAACATAATAGCGTATACGGGCGCAGACGGCAACCAAATAGGACTGACCGGAGATTATTTTCGGGGCAGCTAGGTCACCCCGCTGACTCCCGGGGCGGAGGTGAGTTGTGAACGCGCTGCTGGTGCACGCGGAGTGCGAGGGTGGCCAGGTCGAGCACGGGGGTGGCGACGCCGAGGGCGCGGGCTCGGCTGATCAGGTCACCGAGGATCTGCTCCACTTCGGTGCCGCGCCCGGCCTGCAGGTCCCGGTACAGCGAGGAGGTCATCGCGGATCCAGGGTCGGTGAGGAGCCTGATGAGGCCGTCCCGGTCGGCTGGCGGGAGCGGATGGCCCGCGGCGGCGGCGACTGAGGCGGCTTCGCCCAGGATGGCCGGGCCGACGTCCGATCCGCCCGGCGCGGCGGCTACCTCGCCGATCGTGCCGCGGAACAGGCAGGTCAGCGCCCCAATCGATGCGATGAAGACCCATTTGCGCCACATGGCAGAAATGATGTCCGCCGAGACGCCGGCGGTGAAGCCGGCGTCGGACACAAGCGCGGCGATTCGCTCCGTGCGGGCGGTCGGCGGGCCGTCCTGCTCGCCGATGGTCATGCTGGCACCGGGTGCGAGCTGGACGATCGTGCCGTCGGTGGCCAGGGTCGTCGCGACCACCACGACCCCGCCGAGCACCCGCTGCGGGCCGAACCGCTCGTTCAGCACCCGCATGTGATCGAGTCCGTTGAGGAACGGCACGACGGCAGTGTCCGGGCCGGCCGCCGGCGCGAGGTCGTCAAGGGCGTCGGCCAGGCCGGTCGCCTTGACGGAGAGCAAGACCAGGTCGAAGGGGCCGGTGAGATCCTGGCTGGTGACGACCTTGGCGTCGATGACGTCGTCATGGCCTTGCCCGGTCACCCGCAGCCCGTGCTGGCGCAGCGCGGCGGCCCGCGCCGGCCGGACCAGGAACGTGACCTCCCGCCCGCGCCTGGCGAGCAGCGCACCGAAGAAGCCGCCGGTGGCCCCGGCGCCGACAACGAGGATGCTGCCGCGGGCTTGCGTGGTCGGCTGGGGCTCCATGGTGACCTTTCTATCGCGGCGGCGTCATCCCGGCGGCGGCGCGGTGGATCCGCGGACCTGGAGTGTCGGGGTTAGGAGGTGGAGCTCGGCGGCGCGGCCCGGGTCGGCGACCCGGGCCAGCAGGGTGCGGGCGGCGAGCCGCCCGGCGTCAAGGCCGGCGCTGTCAACGCTGGTGATCCAGATCGACCGCAGCCGGGCCAGGTAGGAGTTGTCGTAGCCGACGAGCGAGAGCCGGCCCGGCACGTCGATGTTCATCTCCGAGGCGGCCGACTGCGCGCCGAGGCAGGTCATGTCGTCCACGGCGAAGATCGCGGTCGGCGGCTGATCGCTGCTGAGCAGGCGCACGGTGGCACGGTAACCGGCGTCCTCGGTGAAGTCGCCGGGCTCGACCCTGATGTACTCGCCAAGCCCGCTGGCCCGCATCGTGTCCTCGTAACCCCGCTGGCGCAGCTTCCCGACGACATTGCTGGTCCCGGACACGCGCCCGGAAATGTGCGCGATCTTGCGGTGGCCGAGTTCGATCAGGTGCCGGGTCGCCAGCGTCGCGCCGAGCAGGTCGTCGTTCGCGACCGCATCCACCCGTGGCAGGTCGATGTCGCGCCAGCCCACCGTGATCGTGGGGACGACGCTGGCGATCTCGGCGATGACCGGCGAGTTCGCCTGGGTGCCAGCCAGGATGAAGCCGTCGACCTCGAGCTCGAGGAAGCCGCGCAGCACCGAGTCGTCCATCCGCCGGTCCAGCCGGCCGCCGCCGCTGAGCACGACATGCCTCCCGTTCGCCTCCAGGACGGAGATGAGACCGTCGAGGAGGTCGATGTACCAGGGGTGACGGACGTCGTTGAGGAGCACGCCGATGGCCCGGCTGCGTCCTTCGCGGAGGGTTCGGGCGGCGGCGTTGGGACGGTAGCCGAGTTCCGCGATGGCCCGGTCCACCGCCGCCCGCCGGTCGGGGCTGACCTTCGGCGAGCCCCGCAACACGAGGGAGACCAGGGATTTGGAGACGCCAGCACGTTCGGCCACGTCACGGATGGTGGGCCGGGGAACAAGGTGCTCGCCGTTGACCGACATCCGGGACCTCCGCGACCGGGAATGGAACGATCTACTGGGCTCGTAGCTTATCCCAGGCGGGGATCGGGCTGTCAGGCGACACGCGTTCAGATCGAAGAATGGCGATTCCAGCAGGTCTGGTACTGAGATAATGACGTCGAGGGCTTGACAGGCGGGCACCGGGTCGGGGATCCTTCCCTTGTTGGAACGATCCATAAATTTCCAACGAATGTCCAACCTGAGCCTTCCGGCGGCCTTGCGGAGGTCGACATGAGCAGCAGTCCGGCACAAGTCATCACGAGCAGCAGTCCGGCCCGAGACGTGCGCAGCAGTCCGGCCCGAGAGATGCGCAGAAGCCCGTCACGGGTCATGGAGTACGACCCGTTCAGCCAGGAATTCCAGGCCGACCCGTTCCCGGTGTACCGCTGGATGCGCGACGAGGCGCCGGTGTTCTACAGCGAGAAGTGGGGCTGGTGGGCGCTGTCCCGGTTCGAGGACGTGCGGGCCGCCGCGACGGATCCGCAGACGTTCCTCAGCTACGAGGGCATCGACATCGACGACACCGCCAAGGACCAGAGCGGCCCGGGGTTCCTGCCGGACATCGACAACCCGCGGCACGACCAGATCCGCCGGATGATCCAGCCGCGGCTGCTGCCGAACCGCATTGCCGAGCGGGAGGACGCGGTCCGCGC
>JBKQQQ010000781.1:0-13770 GCA_052144275.1 Streptosporangiaceae bacterium | reverse complement strand
AAGGCAGCCTGCTGAGACAAGATGGCGCACAGGACCCCGGCCAGGTCAGTGAGGTACCGCGGCCGTGCCCGGTATGCTCGGGTGCCGCAGCCGGGGCCTCTGGGTTCGCTGCTTCCGGCGGGAGCCTGTTCCGGTGGCTTGTTGCTAACATTATGAATTGCTGAGCCTGATATCCGGTACCGGGCGGTCGCCAGGCGGCAGGTCAGGCGGCGGTGCCTGGGGTTCGGGCGGGCCTGCGGATGCCGGGCGAGGGAGGCTGCTGGGTGAGTACGCCGCTGTACCGGCTGAAGGCGGAGTTCTTCAAGACGCTGGGTCATCCGGCCCGGATCCGGGTGCTGGAGCTGCTCAGCGAGCGTGACCACGCGGTGGCGGAGATGCTGCCGGAGGTCGGCATCGAGCCGGCGCACCTGTCGCAGCAGCTCGCGGTGCTGCGCCGGGCCGGCCTGGTCACCTCCCGCAAGGAAGGCTCCAGCGTGCGTTACTCGCTGACCAGCCCCCATGTGGCTGAGCTGCTGGCGGTGGCCCGGCTGATCCTCACCGGGGTGCTGTCGGGGCAGGCCGAGCTGCTCGACGACCTGCGCGCCTCCTCGGGCTGAACGGGCCGGCGGCCTCGGGCCGCGATGGTCCCGGTATCAGGATTCGCCGCCCGGTTCCGCTGTCGGCAGGAGCCGCAGCAGCTCCTGGACGAGGTGGATGCGGGAGCCGAGCTTCAGCCCGGTGAGCCAGGGGGCGGCCGCCTCGTTCGCCTTGGGGTCGCGAGCGGCGGCGCCCGGGCCGAGTACCTGTTCCAGGACACGGCCGAGGATCAGCGCCATAGCGAGATCGATCGTTCCGGCGAGCCGCGTGGCGTCGGAGGTGGTGATGCGCGGGCCGCCGAGGCGGGTGAGCAGGCTGGCGGTGTCCGGTTCGGGGCCGCCATGGCGGCTCTGGTACTGCAGGCCGCGGGCCAGGTCCCGCGCCCAGGGCGCGGCTAGGGGCAGGAGGCGGCGGTCCGCGCGGAGCGCGCCCGCGACGGCGGGGCCGAGGACGGTGTCCAGCGCGTCGCTACAGATCCCGGCGATCGCGTTGCGGGTGGCGATGTCGATAGGGCCGAGGGCGGCGGTCAGCGTCTCGTCGAGCAGTTCGCCGGCGCGGAACGGCCCGGCCGTCTGTCCCGGCGGGTGATCCGGCATGCCAGTCCCTTCTTTCTTCCCGGCCGTCGTGGTGGGCCGGCCGCTTCGTCGCCATCTGTGCCCGGCGCGGGCTCTGCCGGTCCCTGAATGCCCCCGCGCAGGTTCGGATCTGCTGACATGGTAACTTTCTCAATCGTGCAACTCCTGTCCGTGCTGCGGTCGCTCGCCGCCCGCCCGGTGACCGAGCGGCTTCCCCGCCCGCCGGGCCGGCCGGGCGCGCCGCGGTTCCGGGGCTCGGTGCAGCTCCGCCATGTAGATGCCGGGTCCTGTAACGGCTGCGAGCTGGAGATCGCCTCGGCGTTCGGCCCGGTCTATGACGCGGAGCGTTTCGGCGCCCGGCTGACCGCCTCGCCCCGGCACGCCGACGGGGTGCTGGTGACCGGGGTGGTGACGCGGAACATGGCGGTCCCGCTGGCCAAGACCATCGAGGCGGTACCGCGGCCGCGGGTGGTGGTGGCGTGCGGCGACTGCGCGCTGGGCGCGAGCGTGTTCGGCGCCGGCTACGGGTGCGCGGGCGGCGTCCGGGCGGTCGCCGAGCCCGACGCGGAGATACCCGGGTGCCCGCCGGATCCGGCGGCGATCACGCAGGCGCTGCGCGCGCTGACCGGACGGTGAGCGTCGTCCTCTTCCTGGTGGGCCTGGGTCTCGGGGCTGCTGGGGCGGTGGCCGGGCTGGTGCTGCCGGGCCAGGTCAGGGCGCTGGCGGCGGCCGTGCTCACCTCCTCGGGATGCGGCCTGGCCTTCGCCGCGGCGGCGAAGGTGCTGATCTCGGGGATCCCCGCCACGGCGCGTTCGGCCGCGATCCTCCCGCTGACCGGCGTGGTGATCTCGCTCGACCGGTTCGGCGCGGTCTTCGTCGCGACGGCCGCGGTCGTCGGCGTGGCGGCGAGCTGCTATTCGGCCGGCTACCTGGCCCGCGGTCACCGGAGCCGGGCCACCTCCGCGCTGCTGCCGCTGTTCGTGACGAGCCTGCTGCTGGTCCCGGCCGCGGCGGGCGTCGCGACGTTCATGGCCGCGTGGGAGCTGATGGCGCTGTCGTCGCTGTTGCTGCTGCTCACCGGCCACCGCCGGGCCGAGGCGCGTGCCGCCGCGCAGTGGTACGCGGCGATGACCCATGCCGGCGCGGCCGCGATCCTGCTCGCGCTGGTCATCCTCAGCGCGCACGCCGGCGGCCAGTCGTTCGCCGCGATCCGGGCCCACGCCGGTGCCCTCCCGCTGGCGGTCCGCTCGGTCGCGTTCGTGCTCGCCCTGGCGGGTTTCGCATCCAAGGCGGGCGCGGTGCCGCTGCACGTGTGGCTGCCACGCGCGCATCCCGAGGCACCCGGCCCGGTCTCCGCGCTCATGTCCGGCGCGATGGTGAACCTCGGCATCTACGGCATCGTGCGGGTCGGTGCGGGGCTGCTCGGCGGCGGAGTGCTCTGGTGGTGGCTGACGGTGGCGGGCCTCGGCGTGATCTCCGCGCTGTTCGGCGGGATTCACGCCGCGGCCAGCTCGGACCTCAAGCGGCTGCTCGCCTACTCCACCGTCGACAACATGGGCCTGGTGCTGACCGGCGTGGGCGCTTCGGGTGCCCTGAAGGTCAGCGGGCATATCACGCTCGCGGCGCTGGCCATGACCGCGGCGCTGTTCCAGCTGGTCAGCCACGCGGCGTTCAAGGGGTGCCTGTTCCTGGGGGCCGCCTCGGTCCAGCGCGCGGCCGGCACCCGTGACCTGGACTGCCTGGGCGGGCTGGTCCGCCGCCTCCCGGCCACCGCGGCGGCGTTCGGCGTTAGCGCGGCGGCGATCTGCGCGCTGCCGCCGTTCAGCGGGTTCGCCAGCGAATGGCTGCTGCTGCAGGGACTGCTGCGCGGCTTCGCCGCTCATGGGGCCGCGATCGAGGCCGTGCTGCTGGCCGGGGTCGCGGCGCTCGCGATGACCGGAGGCCTGACCGCTGCCGCGTTCGTGAAGGCGGCCGGGATCGGCTTCCTTGGCCAGCCCCGCACGCCGGACGCCGCGGCCGCCGCCGAGGTGGGTCCGGCGATGGTAGCGGGCACAGCGCTGCTGGCCGTGCCTTGTGTGGTCCTCGGCGCGGCCCCCGGGGTGGTGCTGCCGGCGCTGGGCAAGGCGGCGGCCGGCGTGCTGGGTCCGGCTCCGGCCGGGGCGCTGCGCGCGGGGATCGGGGCCGAGGCGGCCAGCGCGACCGACGTGATCCAGCCCGCGCTGCTGGCCGCGCTGCTACTGGCGTTGCTGATCGGTATCTGGGCCGCGCTCCGGGTCTGGGCACGGGCCCGCGGCCGGGCCCAGGCCGGGGCCGGGCGACGGCTGGCGGAGGCGTGGGGGTGCGGCGGCGAGCCGCAGACGTCCCGGATGGAGTACACCGCGACATCGTTCGCCGAGCCGCTCCAGCGGGTCTTCGACGACGTGCTGCGCCCCAGCCATGACCTGGAGGTCAGCCATCTCGCCGAGTCACGGTATTTCGAGGACGCGATTACCTATCACAGCCGGGTCGACGACGCCATCGAGCGCGGCGGCTACCGGCCGGTGATCGGACTGGTGAGCCGCTGGGGCCAGGTTGCGCGGCACGCGCAGAACGGCAGCCTGCACCGCTACCTCGGGTACGGGCTCGCCGCGCTCGTCGTCGTCCTCGTGGTGCTGGCGTGAGCGCCACGGTCGCGGCCCAGGCCGCGGTGTCGGCCCTGCAGCTGGTCGCCGTCTGCATCGGCGGGCCGCTGCTGTACGGGATGATGGCCAAGGTGCGGGCCAGGGCGGAAGGGCGGGCCGGCGCCCCGGTCCGCCAGCCGCTGCTCGACCTGCGCAAGCTCATCGGCAAAGAATGCGTCCACGCCGAGCACTCCAGCGTGGTCTTGCCGCTGGCCCCGCTCGTGCTCACCGCCTCCGCCGCGGCCGCGGTCATGATCTCGCCGCTCATCTCCACCCGGCCGGCGTTCGGCCGCACCGCGGACGTGTTCGTCGTCGTCTTCCTGCTGCTGCTGGGATCGGTGGCGGTCGCGCTGGCCGGGCTCGATGCCGGCACGGCCTTCGGCGGGATGGGAGCGAGCCGGGCGATGACGATCGGGGCGCTCGCCGAGCCGGCTCTGCTGGTCGCGGTGCTGGCCCTGTCCCTGCAAGCCGGGACGTCGAACCTGCCCGGGATCGTCGCCGCGACCCTGGCCCGCCCGGAGCTGGTGGCCAGCCCGGGGCGGGTGCTGGCGCTGGCCGCCCTGGTCGTCGTGGTGGTCGCCGAGACCGGCCGGATCCCGGTCGACAACCCCACCACCCACCTCGAGCTGACCATGATCCACGAGGCGATGGTGCTCGAGTACGCGGGTCCCGAGCTCGCGCTGGTCACCCTCGGCGGGCAGATGCGGCTGGGGCTGCTGCTGTCGCTGGTGGCGAACCTGTTCTTCCCGTGGGGCATCGCCGGGGCAGGCGGGGCGGCGGCCGGGGCGCACCTGCTGCTCGGGCTCGTGGTGCTGGCGGCGAAGACGGCCGCGATCGCCGTGGTGATCGCGGTCCTCGAGGTCTCGATGGCCAAACTCCGGCTGTTCCGCGTCCCGGAGATCTTGTCCGCCGCGTTCGTGCTCGCCGTGCTCGCCGTCGTCACCGGGCTGGCCGTGCCGTGACCGGATCCGCCTATCCCGGGGTGCTCGGCCTGACGGCCGGGGCGGTGCTCGCGTGCGCCGTGGTGACGCTGTGGCGGCGTGACCTGAACGCGATCGTCTCGGCGCTGGCCGTCCAGGGGGCGGCCCTCGGCCTGACAGCCGGGGTGCTCGCCGCGCACACCCGCGACGCCGGCCTCGCGGTCACCGCCGTAGTCGTGCTGACCGCCAAGGGGCTCGTCATCCCGGGCCTGCTGCGGCGCATCGTGCGCCGCGATCCCGGCAGCAGGGAAACAGCGCCGCTGGTCAACGTGCCGGCGTCGCTGCTCGCCGCCGCCGCGCTCATCGTGCTGGCGTACCTGGCAACCGGGCCGGTCATCACGCTGGCGCCGGGCCCGGCCTCCCGCCTGGTGCCGGCCGGGATGGCCACCGTCCTGCTCGGGTTCTTCATGCTCGCGACCAGGCGCAAGGCGGTCTCCCAGATCACCGGGCTGCTGCTGGTCGACAACGGGGCCGCCCTCGCCACGTTCCTGCTCACCGCCGGCGTGCCGCTCCTCGTCGAATTCGGGGCATCCCTGGACGTCCTGCTCGTCACCGTCGTGCTCCGGGTCCTCGCCACCACGATGCGCGCCCGCTTCGGTCCCGTCGACCTCGACCAGCTCAGGGAACTCCACGACTGATGCTCCTTTACCTCATCCTGGCCGTGCCGGTCGCCGGCGCGGTCGGCGCCGGTGCCGCCGCGGCGGCCGGCACGCCGTGGCGCCGCTGGACCGGCTGGCTGGCCGCGGCCGCCAACGGCGCGGTCCTGGTCATCGGATCCGCGCTCGCCGTCTGGGTCACGCAGCACCATCCGGTGACGGCGCCGGGCGGCGTGCTCCGCGCCGACGCGCTCAGCGCGTTCATGGTCGTGGTGATCGGCGCGATCGCGCTGCTGGCCTCCTGCCAGTCGGCCCGGTACCTGTCCGACCAGACCGCACGGGGCGCGTGCAGCCCCCGGCACGCCGCGCTGTACACGGCGCTGGTCCAGGCGTTCACCGGCTGCATGCTGATAGCGGTCCTGGCGGCCAACCTCGGCGTGATGTGGGTGGCGGTGGAAGCGACGACGATCACCACCACGTTCCTGGTCGGCCACCGGCGGACCGACGGCGCGCTGGAAGCCTCGTGGAAGTACATGGTGATCTGCTCGGCCGGCATCGCGCTGGCGTTCCTGGGCACCGCGCTGGTCTACTACGCCAGCCTGCACGCGGCCGGGCACCCGGCCGGCTCGCTTGACTGGACGTCGCTGCTGGCCACCGCCCCCCGCCTCAACCCCGCTGTCATGCGGCTGGCCATGGCGCTGCTGGTCCTCGGGTACGGCACCAAGGCCGGCCTTGCCCCGATGCACAGCTGGCTGCCGGACGCGCACAGCCAGGCGCCCGCCCCCGTCTCCGCGCTCATGTCCGGGGTCCTGCTGACCGTCGCCTTCTACGCCCTGCTGCGCTTCAAGGCGATCACCGACGCCACGCTCGGGGCCGGCTACCCGCGGGCGCTGCTGGCCGCCGCCGGCCTGGCCTCCCTCGCGGTCGCCGCGTCGCTGCTGCTCACCCAGCGGGACTATAAGCGGATGCTCGCCTACCACAGCATCGAGCACATGGGCCTGATCGCCCTCGGCGCCGCGGCCGGCTCCGCGCTGGCGATCGCCGCGGTGCTGCTGCACATTCTCGGGCACGGGCTCGCCAAGGGCGTTCTGTTCCTTGCCTCTGGTGAGATCCTGCTCGCCGAAGGCACCAGCGACATAGCGAAGGTCCCCGCGCTTCTATCCCGGCGGCCTGTGCTGGGCGGCATCTTCGGCTTCGGCCTGGTCGCCCTGCTCGGCCTGCCGCCGTTCAGCCTGTTCGTCAGCGAGCTCAACATGATCCGCGCCGAGGCCGCCGCCGGCCTCGGCTGGGCCGCGGCGCTCGCGCTGGTCTGCATGGCGGTCATCTTCGCCGCGGTGATGACGCATGGCCGTCATCTCCTGCTCGGCGACGCACCGCCCGGCGAACAACCGCAGGCGACGCCGCGGATCGTCACCGTGCCCCTCACCGCGGGCCTGGCCGCCTGCGTGCTGTTCGGGGTCTCCGCGTGGCCGCTGCAACCGCTGCTTCACGCCGCGGCGCAGGTGGTTGCCTCATGACCAGTTCCGCGACGGAAACCGGACACGGCCACCGGCAGTCCTGCCAGATCAGCGCGGCCGAACTGCCCGCCGAGGCGGCCCGGCTGCTCGGCGACGGGTACCGGCTCGCCATGGCGGCCGCGCACGACGATGGGGACCTGCTCCGCGTCGTGTACGTGTTCTGCGCCGGGCCGCCGGACCGGCGCACCGAGCTCGAAGTCCGGCTTAACCCGGCCCACCCGGAAGTGCCTTCCCTGGCCGGCCTGTCCTTCCCGGCCAGCCGGTTCGAGCGCGAGTTTTGTGACCTGTTCGGCATCGTCCCGGCCGGGCACCCGTTCCTGCGGCCCCTCGTCCTGCACCAGCACTGGCCCCCAGGGTGGCACCCGATGCGGCACGACGCCGGGCCGATGCCGCCGGTGCGCCGCGACGCCGGGCCGTTCCCGTTCGTCACAGTCGAAGGACCCGGCGTGTACGAGATCCCGGTCGGCCCGGTACACGCCGGGCTCATCGAACCCGGCCACTTCCGGTTCTCAGTAGTCGGCGAGACCATCCTGAAAATGAAGGCCCGGCTGTGGTTCCTGCACCGCGGCCTGGAACGCCTCTTCCAGGGACAAGACCCCGCCGCCGCGGTCCCGCTGGCCGAGCGCGTCTCCGGCGACAGCGCGGTCGCGCACTCCCTCGCCTATTGCTTGGCCGTCGAGGAAGCCTGCCAGATCCCGGTCCCCGGCGACGCGGCGCGGCTGCGCGCGCTGCTGCTGGAACTCGAACGGCTCTACAACCACGTCGCCGACATCGGCGCGCTGTGCAACGACGTCGGCTTCGGGCTCGCCCAGGCCCGGGCACTCACCCTCCGCGAACGGCTGCTCCGCCTCAACGCCGAGGTCACCGGCCACCGGCTGCTCCGCGACGCGATCCGGCCCGGCGGCACCTCGGTTCGGCGGCTGCCCGACGCCGGCGAGCTGGCCGCCATCGAACGGCAGCTGGAGGACGTCATCGGGCTGGCGACCTCCAGCACCGTCGTCATGGACCGTTTCAAGGGCACCGCCGTGCTGTCCGGGCAGGACGCGGCCGGCATCGGCACCGTCGGCGTCGTCGCCCGCGCATCCGGGCTCACCCTCGACGCCCGCCTCGCGCACCCGTTCACCGAGCCGCCGGACAGCTTGCGCCCCGCATGCCAGGACGGCGGAGACGTCATGGCCCGGTTCACCGTCCGCACCGAGGAGGCCAGGACGTCCCTGCGCCTGATCGCCGCCTACGCCGGGCACGTCACCGCCCTCACCGCCGTCGCCGCGCCGCCCGAAGCTCCCCGCAGCGGCAGCGGGCTCGGGATCGTGGAGGGCTGGCGGGGCAGCACCGTGCACCGGGTCGAGATCAGCCCGGCCGGGGTGCTTACCCGCTGCAAGATCGCCGACCCGTCGTTCCTGAACTGGCCCGCCCTGTCGGTCGCCCTGGCCGGCACCATCGTCCCGGACTTCCCGCTGGCGAACAAGAGCTTCAACCTCTCCTACGCCGGCAACGACCTGTGAGCCCGGGACCGCCCGGCCCGGTCATCCGCCCCCCCGCGCAGACGCCGCCCGGCACGGACCCGCCGCTACCTCGCGGGACCGGGCAGGAGATCGCGGTCTCAGGGCGGGGAACCCGCCGCCAGCCCATGCCCGCCGGGGACACAGCCAGGCGGGCTGCTGCCAGCTTGCTAACTTCAGCAATAGCGCAGCAACCCGGCGGACCGCAGGCGCGTGCCAGGGTCACGGCAGAGGAGGGAACGACGATGGGACTGTACATCCCAGGGCTGGCCCGGCGCGGCATCGCGGTGCTGCGGCTGCGCGGCGTCCTGACCGAAGCCAGCGCTTGCCGGCTGGCCGCGTCGCTGCGGTGTGCTTTCGCCGCTGACCCGCAGCTGCTGATCACCGATCTCGGCGGGCTGCGCGGCTGGGATGACAGCGGGCAGCAGCAGCTCGCCGGCGCCGCCGGGTATCTGGCCGCCCGCGGCGGGCAGATGGTGCTCAACGCCATGGGCGCCCACCTGCGGCGCACCGACCCGCGGCTGGCCGCGCTGGAGGTGTTCGCGGACGTGCCCGCCGTCCTGGCGGCCGGGAACGCCGCGCCCTGGCCGCGGCGGCTGCCCCGGATGCGCTGCCGCCGGCAGTTCCGGCCCGCCCGCGGGGACCTGGCGCGCCACGCCTGCCAGCTCATCCCATCAGGTCCCGGGCAGATCACGGCCACGCGCCAGTGGGCCAGCACCATCCTGGGCACCTGGGACCTGCCCGGCCCCGCCGGCCCGGTGCTGGCAGGCCTGTCGGAGCTGGCGGCCAACGCGGCGGCCTACGGGTTCACCGACGCGGCCGGCATCACCATGCGGCTATGGCGCACTCCCGAAGGCGCGCAATGGCTGACCGCGGCCGTGCACGACAGCAACCCCGCCCCGCCGGTCCTGCGCACCCCGGCCGCGCACGGGCAGCCGCCGCGGAGCTGGGGGCTGCTGATCGTGGCATCATGCGCCGATGCCCACGGCTGGTACCCCGACGCCAGTCCCGGCGTGCCCGGCAAGACCGTCTGGCTCGCCCGCCGCATCCGGACCCCGCGGCAGCACGGCGCCCCGCCGGCCCGCCTGTGACCCGGCCCGCATGCCTGCCCCTGACCTGCCACGGGAGGACACCCATGCCGCACCCCGCGCGACGGCCGTCAGCGCGATCCGGTGACCACCGCTCCGGCGCCTTCACCACCGAAGACCTGGACATGCTCACCGCGACGCCCCCGCCGGTCTGGGACTGGAGGGGCATCGCACGCTGGTACGCGCAGCGCTAGCGTACAGGCAATGGCAGGATCAGCACATCGAACAGGGGCGAGTCCGGCCAGCCGGGGCGTAGCTGGGCGACTTTCTGCCACCCCCACCGGGTGTAGGCACGGTATGCGAATGTGTTCGCTGGTCTCACCAGCAGCGTGGCCCTTTCCTCGCTGCGGCCGCCCAGCAGCTCGTCATGCAGGGCATGAGCGATCCCTTGGCCGGTGTAAGCGCGCCGGACCATGATCTCCGACAATGCGAAGGTTCTCGTGCCGTCTTCCCGGACGAATCCCGGTTCCGGCTCGGCGACAAGCCCGTCCCACCACTTGGTCGCTGTGCCGAGCTGCCACCCGAACGCCTGGCCCACCGGCTTCCCGTCGCTGGTGCAGGCGATAACGAGGTCGAAGCCTGGTTCGGTGGTATAGACCTCGAACCGGCCCATCCATCTACCGGAAGCTGAGAACGGATCGGCCTGCTGCTGCTCGCTGTAGGAGTCGCGGTAGATCTCCTCCACCGTGTCTCGGACGACGCGGGCGTCGGCCGACTCGTGACGGCGGAAAACGAGCGGAGTGCGGCTGGTCATGACACCATCGCCATGTCATACCGGGCGGCGAACTCGCTATCAGTGCCAGCGGCCTGCCGGACGGGGCGCAGCTCGTGCAGGACGCGCGCTGACCTCACCGTCCCCTCAAGCGCGGCCAGGACCTGCATACCCGCGCCGACCGCCTCGGCCTGGTCGCCGGCAGCTTCCAGGGACGCGGCGAGCTGAGCGGTATACAGGGCTCGGTTACGTGGTGGCAGGTCAGGATCATCGAGCACGTCACGGAACAGCGCGGCCGCCGCGTCCGGCTTGCCCTGGTTGAGCCGCGCTATCGCCTCATGCGCGGTGACCTCGGTGTTGTCCACGAATCCGGTCCAGTGCGGGTCGGCAGGATGGTCGCCCCGGTCCAGCTCCCGGCGAGCGCTCGCGATGGACCGGCGGATGGTCACGTCATCGCCCAAGATGCCGGACGCGGTGGCGCGGCGCATCCAGATGAGCGCGTGGATGCGCGGGGACGGTTCATGACGCGCGGCGGCGTCGGCCAGGTCGAGGAAACGCAGCGCTTCACGCGCCCGCCCAGGATCACCTACCGCTAGCGCGTTGGACTGGAGGGCGAGCAAGCCGTAGGCGCGGACGGACAGCAGCGGGTCGCCGACGGCCAGCAGTGCCGCTTCGTTGAGCAGCGCGCGAGCGAGCGGCTGGTGACCGGCGTCGTGGGCGGCAAATCCCGCGCATGCCGCTAGTTCGGAGGTGACCGCCTGGAGTTCAGTGCCCACGGTGCTGGTGTAGCTGGAATGGTCGAGCATGGTGCGAGCGGCCGTGTACCGGTTTGTGGCCTCCTGCAGCTGAGCGTTGCCGCCCACCAGCCGGTCGCGGATCCATATGGTGGTGGCGCTGGCGCGCAGCTCACGCACATGTGCGGCGGTTACCGTCGCCGGGACTGGGGCAGGCCGGACGAGGGTTCCTGCCAGCAGCCCCATTGCGGCCAGCCCGAATTCGCGCCTGTCCACGTCCTCCTCATCCGCCGTTCCAGGATCATACTGCGGGCCTGCGGAGAGCAGCTGCACCCGATCTGCCGTGCGAGTTCGTGCATATTATCGGTGCAGTGCGGGCTAAAGCACGAGTAGGTTTTTACAGGTTGAGCAGGGCTTGGCGCACGCGGCCAAGTAGCTCGGGGTCGTCAGCCGCTTGCACCGCCCGCGGTCCCCGCAGCACAGTCGCCATCGATCGCCTTGCCAGGGTTTCGGGCGGGGCTATCTCGCCGGGAATCGCGAGCTTGGCCCATACCACTTTGCCCGTTTCGGATACATGGTGGTAACCCCACTCAGCTGCGAGCGCTTCCACGATCGCCAAGCCGCGGCTACCTTCCTGGTCGTCGGTTGGCGCACGAAAGACGGGCACAGTAGCCGAGCGGTCCCATACCTCTATGAGTAGGACGTGTTCATAGAGGGCGAAGCGCACCTGGATCATGGCGAGATCAGTGAGCTGTGACCAGCGCTCCGGTGCAGTTGTCAGCCCAGTCGCCTGTACCGCGTTCGTCACCAACTCTGAAGTGATCAGCTCGGCATCTTCGATTATGTGAGCGAGCTGCCAGTGGCGTAGAACGTCAGCAGTGAATATCCGGCTGAGCCGGACGGCAGTTGGCACGGCAGCAAGCGCAAGCTCCGCCACCGGCACGTTCACGACTCGCACCGTTCCTCCCTTTGGCAAGGTGTATGTTCGTCTATCATGCCTGCGCCTACCTAAAAGATGCAAGGTAGTCGTTTACAGAGATACCGAACGGAGCGACGTCGGCGATAACGCTTCGTTGAGTCGGTAGGTGCGCAGGTACCATCTAGGCGAATGAGAGGTCTCCGAGTGCCGACCACACGCACCAAGCCGCCCACGGTCAGACTCCGGCGTTTGAGCGCCGAACTCCGGCGGCTACGAAGTGCTGCCGGTATGAGCCGCGAGCACGTCGAGGAGCAGACCGGCGTCAACGAGGGCACGCTGTACCGCATCGAGACGGCGCGGGCCAGGCCACAGCGGCGCACGCTCATAGCACTGCTTGATCTCTACGGTGCATCAGAACCGCTCCGTAGCGACCTCCTGGAGCTCGCACGCGGCGCGGACGACCAGGGGTGGCTACGGCAGTACCAATCAGCGCTTCCGGGCGAATACAGCGCCTACATCAGCTTCGAAGCTGAGGCGCGGTCGGTACGCAACTATGAGTCGCTATTCATCCCCGGGCTACTCCAGACCGAGGACTACGCCCGGGCCGTCATTACCGGCGTCTGGCCGACCGCGACCGAGGCTGAGGTAGAACAACTCGTCCAAGCTCGGCTAGATCGGCAACAGCTCTTGAGCGACGATGAGCCGCTGGAACTCTGGGCCGTGATCGACGAAGCGGTGGTACGGCGCTTGGTCGGCGGGCCGAAGGTCATGCAAGCGCAAGTGGCACACCTCATCGAAATGGCGCATCAAGCCAACGTCACCGTGCAAGTCATCCCGTTTGGAGCTGGCGCACACCCAGGTATGCCCGGCTCGTTCGTATACATGGAGTTCAAAGACCCAGCCGACTCGGACTTGGTGTACATCGACACCATGGCCGGTGATCTGTTCTTGGAGACCGAGGCCGACTTGCGCCGCTACGGCTCGATGTTCGACCACTTGCGGGCGACGGCACTCAGCCCGAACGAAAGCGTCAGCCTCATTTCGGCGACAGCGGCAAGCTTGAAGGGAGGGTAAGGGATGGGCGAACCAACGAGCGCGCCAGCGGCCGAATCGCTGGTCTGGTTTACGAGCAGCTACTCATCAGCCCAAGGGCAGTGTGCCGCATGCGCGCGGTTGCCTGACGGCATGGCCGTAAGGGACTCCAAGCAGGCAAACGGGCCGGTGCTGCGGTTCAACGCTGCGTCGTGGCGGATGTTTACGAAACGTTTGAAGACAGTTACTAAGAGTTAGAAACGAGCTTCGGCATGCCACTGACCTGCGGGAACGTGTCTGCGGTAGCACGATATCTAGGGGGTACGCAGTAGACTCACGTGCCTTGTCGAGGAACAGCACCCCCGGTGCGCCAGTGACGCGGATCCCGGGTGGATGATGCCACTGCCGCCGCCGATGATCGCTGCCTTGGTCGCGGTATGGTGCGGAGCGAGAAACGGCGGGTCGGTCAGCAGCGGGACCTGCGCGGGCAAGGTGCCGGCCACCGAGTGGATGGCCGTGACCTCAAGCGCCGCCGCCGTGTCGAGCCTGGGCAAGATGGTGGGGATGCGCTCGGCCAGCATGGTCTTGCCCGCCCGGGCGGCCCGAGCAGCGACGGGTGATGCCCGCCCGCCGCACACACCTCGGCGGCCCGCCGCGCCATCGACTGGCCGAGCATCTCGGCGAGGTCGGGGGACATCACCGGGCCCAGGCCGACCGCCCGAGCGCCACTGCCTGGGGAAGGCTCGCGGCTACCGCCGAGGTCGGGCCCGAGTCAATTACCGGCGCGGCTGTACGGAGCGCGACCCGGCGGCTGCTCGGGGCGCGGCCCGGCTGTCACCTCCGGGATCTGGTGTTCCACGGCCTTCTTGCCGAGCTCGA
>JBKQQQ010000780.1:0-7848 GCA_052144275.1 Streptosporangiaceae bacterium | reverse complement strand
GGCGCTCGCGCACCAGACGCTTGGGGACATCCCGGCCGCGCTTGCCTGCCTGGAACGGGCGATGACGCTAGCCGAGCCGGAGGGCTACGTCCGGGTCTTCATCGATGAGGGCCCGCCTATGGCTTCCCTGCTCAGAGCGGTCGCGAAACAGGGGACCGCCCGGAACTATGTCCGTCGCCTCCTGGCCGCCGTGAACGAGACCGAGCACGACAGCGCCATCAAGCAAGTCTTGATCGACCCACTGAGCGAACGCGAACTGGAGGTGCTTCGGCTGCTCGGAACCGACCTCGACGGCCCGGAGATCGCTCGCGAGCTCGTAGTGTCGCTGAACACCGTACGGACTCACACCAAGAACATCTACACCAAGCTCGCCGTGACCAACCGTCGCGCAGCGGTCCGCCGGGCCGCGGAACTCGGCTTGCCGCAAACCCGCAACCGGCAACCCTGACCCGTCGTTCACGGACCCCAGGCCCGGAGCAGGCCACACCCGCCGACCATCCAGCGAGCGCCCAGCCCCAACCCCGATGAATGGGGTCCCACCCTGCCCGGGCAGCTGTGCCGACCCATGCCGGGCACCGGCCGAGGGTGTCTCCTTCCGCTGACCGCGTGCCCGCGTCGCGCAAATCACCACATCAATCCCCACGTGTGGTGATGCCATCTCACCACATTGGCTCCTAGCTTTCGATCAGACCCAAGAACGTCCGCAACGCCGGCCGGGATCCATCCAGGCAAGCGACAGCTGAAGGAGCACCATGAGCGAAATGTCGACTGGCCACCATGACAACCCTGGACGGTACGAGATCCGCCTCAAGGGGCACCTTGATGCCCGGTGGGCCGCCTGGTTCGACGGCCTGAGCCTCACCCACGACGGTGACGGCACCACCATTATCCATGGCCTCGTAGCCGACCAGTCCGCGCTGTATGGGCTGCTCCAGAAAACGCGCGACGTGGGCCTGCCCCTGATCTCGGTCAATTACGTCGAACCCGGCCATCCCCATATGCCCACCACCCAGACCCGGTAACTCAGCAGTTTCACGAAAAGGAGACTGACATGGCGACCACCGTGCAAACCCCGGCAACGAAAGCGGCGAAAAGAATCCCGATGACCTCACTGAGGAAGACCGCGCTCGTCGCGGGCGTCTTCTACTTGATCACCTTCATCTCGATCCCCACACTCGCCCTCTACGGCCCCGTGAAGAACCACCGGGACTGGATCCTCACTTCCGGCAGCCACACGGGCGTGCTCGTGGGCGGCTTCCTCGAGGTGATCGTCGCCCTGGCCGGCATCGGCACCGCCGTCACGCTGTACCCGGTCGTCAAGCGGCAGAACGAAGGCGTCGCGCTCGGCTTTGTCGCCGCCCGCGTCGTTGAAGGCTGCATGATCTTCGCCGGCGTCGTCAGCCTGCTTTCGCTGGTGACCTTGCGGCACGACCTGGGCGGGGCGGCCGGAGCAAATGCGGCCGCGCTCGTCACCGCCGGCGCGTCGCACGTCGCGTTCTACAACGGGACGTTCCTGCTCGGACAGACCCTCATGCCGTGCATCAACGCGCTGCTGCTGGGCTCCCTGATGTACCGGTCCCGGCTGGTGCCCCGCATCATTCCCGTGCTCGGACTCATCGGAGCCCCCCTGCTCATCACCGCCGTAATCGCCACCCTGTTCGGCGGCGGCATCGGGCACGTCTCCGCGTTCGCGGCGATCGCGACCCTCCCGGTGGCTGCCTGGGAGTTCTCGCTCGGCGTCTGGCTGGTCGTCAAGGGCTTCAGGCCCTGTCCCATCACCGCTGAAATCGAGGCTGCCAGCAGCCCGCCCGCCTACCACGACGCCACCGTCTAACCGTAGGCAACACGGCCGGGCCCTCCAAGGGGGGCCCGGCCGCTGTATGTGCAGGCTGGCGAGCCCCGGCCGGAATAGGCGACCAGACCCGAAGACTCACCGGACACGCCTCACGGGCAAGATGGCGAACGCTCCGATGATGGCGCAGAGTCCGGCGACCGCGTACAGCACGCCGTAGCTGCCGCTGCCGATCACCAGGATGGCCGGCGCGATCGCCGGCGCGATCGAAAAGGGAAGTGCGCCGGCGATGTTGAACACACCGAGATCCTTGGCCGCGTTGCGTTTGTCGGGCAGCACGTCCACCACGAGCGCAAGGTCGACGGCCAGGTATACGCCGAAGCCGAGTCCGCTGATGGCCATGCCGACCAGGAAACCGCTGAAGTTGCTGGCGGCGGCGATCACGAACAACGCCAGGCCGTACACGATCGACGCGGTGAGCACGAAGATCTTCCGCCGGCCCGTTCGGTCGGAAAGTTTGCCACCGATGAGGGAAGCGGCGACGATGACGGCGGACTGGGCGAGTGTGCCCAGGAATATCTGCTGCGGCACATCGGCCTTGGCGGTGCCGATCTTGTCCAGCAGGTAGTAGGCCTGGTAGGTGACCAGGAACGCGTAAGCCATTACGAACATGAAGCGGCTGGCGAAAGCCCAGGAGAAGTCCGGGCTCTTCCGCGGGTTGACATAGAATGTGCTGGCGAATTCCCGCAGCGACCATTTCGGCTTATCCGCCCTGGCGAGCCGGCGATCGTTCAGGGTGACCGCGAAGAGGAGGACGAAAAATCCGCCGATCGCGCACGGGGCCAGGAACATGGCGAGCAGGCTGCCGGTGAACAGTTTGACCAGGAACGCGCCGCACACCGACGCGGCCGGCTGGCTGACACCCAGGACACCGGAGACCTGGCCGCGCTGGACGGACGGGACCTGGTCGGGCAGCACCGCCACCATCGCGGCGAGCAGCGCGTTGAAGAACAACTGGGCGATACACCATCCGACGAGGACGACCGGGATGCTGGGGGCCAACGCGACAATGAGGATGCCGACGGAGCCGCCCGCCAGGCCGGTGACCATCCATGGCCGCCGCATGCCCAGCTGCGACGAGGTGCGGTCGCTCATCTTGCCGAAGAACGGATTACCGAACAACGCCACCAGGGCGCCGATCGCGGCGACAAGCGCCAGGCTGCTCGGTGCCCGTTTGATCCCCACGAGCGAGTCCACTTTCAAGGCCAAGGTGACCAGCACGGGCGCGAGGAACAGCAGGCTGGTGCTCATGTACGCCAGCGTGTACAGCGAGACGAAACCCCACCCGACCCGGCGTGCCCCGGGTGGCTCGGGCTCCAGCGCCGCCTCGGCTGCAGTCCGGTCCTTCAACCCGAGCCGCGCGGTACCCGGCCGGGCCGCAGCCCCCGCAAACCGCACTACCCGTGAAGACATAGTGATTAGTAAGGACATGGTGATCCTCCCCTGCGCACTGTAACCCGGACGCCACACGTCGGCGGCGCCACAGCTGTCCTACACAATCGCCTGCATTGTCGGCAGCCGCAGCGCTAACGGCGCAGTCCCGCCGCCGTTCCCGGCGGGCGCCGGAGCCCGGCCGGCCCTGTCGCTGCGCTCATGGCCGCCCAGACCCGCCGCGAGCCGCGGTGGCCTCAGTGGCGCCCAGCGCCGCCCCCGCGGGACGACATGCGCGCTGCGGCCAAAGAACAGAACCCGCTCGGCAGACGATGCGGATCTTGGTCGATCGCTTCATCTGCCAGGGGCTTCGCTATACTCCAAGGCGACACGGCGCCCCTGGTCAGCCGATATGCCAGGCTCCTCCGCGATCAGGATGAAAAAGGTTCAGTATCGCTCTCTAGCGGAACCGGCAGTCTACGGGCATACTTCTGGTGCGAGAGTAGGTGCCCGGTCAAGCTAGCATTCGTGGCGCGGGGAGGATGGGAGGATATAAGCGTTGGTGATACATCGCCTCCGTCATCAGTACGAGAAGGACGAATGCTATCCGTCCTAAACGGAGCGTAAACAATTCAGCATTCTAATACGGGCCGTCTTCTTGAGCTATTCGCCACAGCGCCATATGGCAGCTCATCCAGATCGCGGTCCAGCGCGGAATCCCGGTCGGCCCCTGACCCGGAGCCGCCCTTCCACATCACCCGCAGGAGGTGCCCGATGTCGGATGAGACTGATGAGATCGTAGGGTCGCTCGGCCGCGAGCTTGTCTCGCAATTAGTACCTGAAGAGCTGCCGCTATACCCGTCGATGGTGAGCCAGTTCCAGGGCGCCAAGCGCGCCAGGGGACGGAAGGCGTCATCGGATGACCAACTCCTCGGATTCGGGGCTGCCGAGGCCTTGACCATGCTCACTCCGGTGATCTTGAGCTTCACCCGCAGTTTCTGGGAAGCGCTCGTGGCAGAGGCGGCGCATGATTCGATGCAAGGCGTGCTCGAGTACGTCAAGGCACATCTCCCGGGGCATCACGAGGCCGCCACGGGACCGCCGCTTACCTCCGGCCAGCTCCAGCTCGTCCGGACGGTAGCTGAGCGCGAGGCCCGTCGGCTGGACATATCCGAGGGGCAAGCAGGACTTCTCGCCGATGTGATGGTGGGGGTCCTAGCGGCACCCCCGGTCTCATGAGTCCCGAGTCGCCGGGTCCCGCTCCCGCAGGTGAACCGGCCGGCCACCCTGAAGACGGTTCCTCCGGTACCCGCGGCAGCGTGTTCGCGCTTCCGGCCAGGACTAGTTTCCGTTTCGCGTTGCTTATCGCCGCCGTGCTGATATCGAGCGGCATGGTTTATGGTGCCCTCTACGGGGCCACGCCGCGGGGTGTGGCTCTGGTGACACTGATCCGTGCGTGCCAGGCCCGCGCGCTGGCACCGCACCCGCATGGGCTCAGCGCCTTCGCAAGCGCGCTCGGGCAGTCCAAGGCATGCCGGGCGGGTGCCGAGCGAGCGGAGGGGCTGTGGGTGCTGCTTGGCATCGGCGTGCTTGGCGTCCTGGCGGGAGCCATTTACTGGGTCCAGCCATGGTGGTACCGGCGACGGATGCACCTGACCCCGCTTACCGGCGACGAATCTTCCGCGCTAGCGGAACGCTTGGAGCAGCTGCGCGAGCGTGCCGGGATCGGCCCGGTGACCTGGCTCCTGCAGCCGCTCAACTTCCAGCTGTCCGCATTCGCGTTCGGGTGCTTCCGGCGCCGCTTCGTGGCGGTCAGCGGCGGCGCGGTCGTCGCCCAGAGCAGGCAGCCTGCCGCCTTCGATGCAGTCGTGCTCCATGAGCTCGGCCATATCAGGAACCGGGACATCGACCAGACATATCTGGCCGTGGCGATCTGGCGGGCCTTCATCGTGGCCGCACTGCTGCCGATGGCGTGGCTGCTGATCTTCAGCCGGCAACTGGGTTCGCCGCCGCGGCTGCTCTGGCGGGTCGTGGTACTGGCCCTGATCGTTTACCTGCTGCGGAACTCCATCTTGCGGGCGCGCGAATTCGACGCGGACGCGCGGGTAGCCGAACTCGACCCGGACACCAGCCTGGGCGCGGTACTAGCTGGTCTGCCGCCCCGTCGCGGGTGGCGCGTCTGGCATCTGGGCTGGGTGCACCCCTCCGGTCAAGACCGCGCGGCAGCGCTGCTGGACCCCGCGCCCCTTTACCGGTGCGGCTTCTGGGACGGCCTCGCGGTGGGACTCATCGCCGCCATGGGAGCCGAGGCAGGCCAAGGGCTTGTCTACCTCCTCCTGACGGCGAGTCCCATCGGCGGCCTGGTACCGGCCTTCATCTTCGCGCTCTTCTCCGGTGCCGCGCTGACCGTGGCCATGTGGCGAATGCAGTTCCTGGAGGGCGGAACGCTGACCGCAAGGAGATGGGCCGTCGGGCTGGGGCTCGGTATCGGCGTGGCCATCGGACCGGTCATCGCCCTCGAGACTGCCTATGACCAGGGAGTAGCACCCGACAGCCTGCATACGGGAGCCTTCGCCGTCCTCGCGATATGGGTGGTGCTCGTCACGTTCATCTTCATGTCCGTACCGGCCTGGATCGGGCGGTGGGCGGACGCCTGGCAACAGCGCGAGAGACGCGTCCCTGCTCGCGGCGGGATGATTGTCGCCGCCACCGGCACCTGGCTCGTCCTCGCCATCGGCATAGACCTTGTCCTCGCCTACTTCACCTTCGTCGAGGAGTTCACTGCCACCACCAAGATTGTTCTGGAACAGACCTGGACCTTCAGCGGCCACGATGCCGCACGGACCGCGGGCGCGTGGGTGGTATGCCTGGTGTTCATTGCCGTTCCGTTGGCCGGCTACATCGCCGGCCACAGGCGGCCCGCAGGCGACGTTCGCGACACGGCACCGAAACTGCGGGTCTTGCTTGAGCGGGGCCGTCCGTTGATACTGATCTGCCTGGCCGGCATCGTGATGGTGATCGCCGTCACCCTGGTGACGGCCGCCGCCGCCCGTGCGCTCATCGCCCCCGCCATACGGTGGAACGGGGTTTACTTCGCTAACTTCCTTCTTTTCGAAGAGCAGATGGTTATCCTCGTCGCCGTCATGGTCGCGCTCATCGCCGCCGCCACGCTCACGTACGTACTGTCGGACACGATCGCCATTGCCGTCGCCGCGGTCGTCGCGGCGCTGGGCGTCCTGGTCATGATGGGCTCCCTGACCCTCGGCAATTGCGTCGCGCCGTTCAGTCTCACCTACAACCACGCGCCCGCCAACGACTGCCCTGGAGATCCCGGGTTCATGGTGCCGCATATATTCCCTGCCGCGATCGAGGCCGCCTTGATCGGCATCCTCTTGATTCCGGCTGCCTACTACGCCGGGATCCTGGTCTCCCGTCGCGGCGGTCTGAGCGCTCGTCCCGGATTGAGCGCCAGGGCACTTCGGTGGCTGGCCGCAGGCGCCGTCGCCGTGGCCGTCACGATCGGCATCGCGCTACGGGTACCTGATGCCAGCGCACACGGCATCCAGCCCACCGGCAGCACTGGCCAGGATGGCTGGGTACACGGAACCGGTTACGAAATCCGGCTATTCCCTAACTGGTACCATCTCACCCGAAACGTCACTCCCGGGTATACATTGCTCGCGAACGACGGAACCTTTACCGGGATCCCCGGCGAGCTTGTCATCAGCACTAAGGCGATCAGTCCCAAGACAACCGTCCGCGTGAAAGGAGCCCGCCTGGTGCTGCTCGACGGGGAGCGAGCACTGTTTATAGTATTTCCGAATTATAAGGGCCACTATTATGCGGAATGGATTACCGTTCGCAACGGCATCGAATACTTTATTATATTCCGCACGATACCGAGTGACCACACGTCGCTTGCGCCTACTCTCACTGCGATGATCAATAGCTGGCAATGGAACGCAACCAGCTCGTAGCCTGCCTGGAGAAGGCCCCGGAGCCGGTTGCCTGGCCTTGCGAATTCAGCATCTCCAGTCACACGCAACCGCAGACAGCCGTCCGCCCGCATCTGCTCCCCGCCAAGTGTACCAACGGCCGCGATCCTGAACGCAGAACATCCCGCTATGCGCGAAGAGTGGCTCCACAATCTGCCGCTGGCAAAGTACCGAACGGCGGGTACTTGCGCGTGCCTGATCGCTGTCGTGGTTACGGGGTGCAACCGGATGTCGATGCAGCCATTTGGCCTCAAGCGCTGGGCACGGCCCGCCGGTGGCCTGTCCGGCCTCGGGCAGGTGCCAGCCGCACGGAGGCTGCGCCGCCACGCAGGCGATGGCTGGCGTGCCGCGCCAGAAGCACCAGTCCGCGCCCCGATGGCGATGGCACAACGCGACAACGCCATCTGAGTTGCAGTTCGCCTGAATCCAGCGCCGGACGGCCGTCGCCGGCTCCTGCTCTCCACAGGAAGACCGCGGGCGGGCATCCGGTTCCTGCATCAGGATGACTTGGTTCAGCGGGTGACAATGCTGGTGATGCGGGCACCGGAGCACAGACGAAGGAGGACCCGATGAGCGACCTGCAGGCCATCGCCGACCGCGTTGAGATCGAGGCGCTGCGCGGCGAGTTCA
>JBKQQQ010000779.1:0-2724 GCA_052144275.1 Streptosporangiaceae bacterium | reverse complement strand
CGACCAGGGCAGAGAATATCGCCTGGACGACTTCGGGCCGGATTCCGGACTCATCGCCGGGCGGTCCGGCGCTGTGCTCTGGCATGGGCGAAGGCTACGGGGCGCAGATATGACCGGGCGATGGTTCTGCCTAATGGCGCGGCCCGGGTTCGGGACCTGGGCGGCTGAGCCCGGTCCCGGCTGCGAGGACCCATGCCCGGTTGTCGATATCCCTTCTCCCCACCGCGGTGGCGGCGGCGAGCGCGAGCGTGGCGTGCACCTGGGCTATGCCTAGCACGCGAGCGGCGTCGTCCTCGTCCCGGGCATGCCCGACGTCCTCTAGGAGCTCGTCAGCTGCGATGTAGTGTTCCGGCCCGGTCATCAGGTCTCCAGTTGTCTCGGTGTGTCCGCGGTTCGTGAGTTCGTGTCTCTGCCGTTGGCGGTGTGCGCCGTTCCGGGATGTCCCGGACAATGCCTTTACGAGGTCGGCCAGGATCTCGCTATCCGCGCGCATGACGCCGCCGTCTTCTGTCCTTATCCAGTGGACGCCGTGGGCGTCGCGGAAGGCGGGGACCTGCCGCGCGGGGCGGCACCCCGTTCGTTGTGTGCGCGACCGCCGCGGAGTCAGAGAGGAGTGGGGCCGGCGCGCCGCCGGTTCTGCGGCGCTGGCGGCACCACCTTCCCGGCAAGAGCGCGGGCGGCCGGGATCACGACCAGCGCCCCGTCAGAGGTGCGGACCGCGAAGGAAGTCGAGTCATTCTCCTCGAGAATGCCCAGGACGTCGGCGATCTGTTCGCCGTCACCCGGGCTGGGCCGGCGCCAGCGGATCACGACCCGCTGGCCGACATCGGCGGGTGTGAGGCGGACCTCGAGCCGGTAGCGCACGCCGGTCACCTGTTCCCAGGCTGGGCGGCTCGCCGCCGGGTGCCAGGCCCGGGCCCGGGAGCTTGGATCGTTGCTGGACTGGGCGCGGCAGCGGGCTCGGGCGGCAGGTTATGCGTCGGCGACGGTGGCATGATGCCGTTCTGAGGTTGAGCCGGTACGGGGTCGCATGGCCGGTTAGCTGGCCGGGGTGATGATCCCGTACTGGTGGATCTTGCGGTAGATCGTGGCACGGGACATCCCGAGTGATTCGGCTGTCTTGACCTTGCTGCCGTGGTAGTCCAGCAGGCTCTGCACGATGGCATCGCGCTGCATCGACTCCAGCGGGCCGAGCAGCCGGCGGCTCACCGCCGCCGCATTCGCAGCCGCCAGGCCAGGGATCTGGCCCGGCGGCGTGCATCGGGCACCGACGGCCTCAGCCGGCTGCGCGGCAATGCGCGCGCCATGAGCACGGCCATGGGTGAGAACCAGGCCGGCGGGCATGCGCTCCTCCGGTAGCCCCGGGTAGCTGGCCGCCCTCAGCGGCTGAGATCCGGTGCGTGTCGTTCACACTACACTCGCATCTGAAAACTAGCAACTTATTTCCAGAATTTGGCGGCATGTTCATGGTGGCGAACTGGACCGTCCTGACCAGCCACGCGCCGACCAGAGGACGGATCGGCATTCCCTCAGCGAGGGCTGAGGCCAGTGCCCACGCCCGTTCCCGCCTGGCCTGCTCCAGCCGCCACGCGGCCCGGCAGACCCGCGCCAGCACCCGCCGTTCCCGCCGGGCCGTCTGGATCTGCTCGCTGATCGGCGGGCCTGCTCAGCGAGCCGGGTCACCGGCTCGTGCGGCGTCGGGGCTTTCAGCGCGCGGGTCAGGCACCGCGCTTCGGGCCCCATCGGCTTGCCTGCCCGGCATCAGGGGAGTTTTCAGCTCTGCCTGGGTCGCGCGGCGGCCGTTAGCGTCACTTGCCGGGGGCAGTTCGATGCCGGGACGGTCGTTGCCCGTGAGGAGGGCCAGGACTTCGCCGACGGTGCGTTCCCGGCTGGCGGGTTCGGGCAGGGGCAGGTGCGCCTGGATCTGGTAGCGGTTGCGGCGGCCGTCCTTGTGCTTGACGAGGTAGCCGGCTGCGGTCAGGTCGGTGATGATGCCGTGGGCGCTGCGCTCGGTGATGTCCAGGCGGGCGGCGACGTCGCGCAGGCGCGTGCCCGGGTCGTGGGCGATGCACAGCAGCACCCGGGCGTGGTTGGTCAGGAAACCCCAGCTTGCCATGACGATAGTTTACCATAATTTCTGGAAAAGAATTGCTAGTTATCGGTTGCAGGCGTAGCGTGAAGGCGGGCATCGAGGCTGATTTCCCGGTGTCCGTGGTGCCGGTCCCCGGCCGGGGCAGGCACTGAACCGAGGTGGCACGGGATGCTGATCTGGACGGGGATCAAAAAGCGCCGGGCCGCGAAGGCGGAGCAGGCAAGGGCAGCAGCGGCCGGCAGCTTCACGCCGCCCGCGCCCTTACCAATGAACCTAGGAATCCGCAGCTGGAGGCATCGCATGGCTGGGCATGATCTGCGTCAGCGCGTCGAGGTCAGCGATGATGACCGCACGGTCGCCACGGCCGAGGTGACCACCTCCGAAGGATCTGGAGGCACCGCCCGGGTGTCGTTGCGCGCCGAGCCGGGGCACATCGCTCCAGGGCGCCGCGCGAGCCTGGTCGATGCTGTGCTGGATCTTCCCGAGGTGCAGGAAAGCGCACGCCTGGAGGCGGCATTCCGGCTTGGCGATGGCGAGTCACTGCACCGGCTTCAGGAGCGCTGCGAGGACGTCAGTACCCGCCCGGCTGGGTGGAGCGCGCTCGTCGATGCGAACCTGCCGTCCAGCCGCGC
>JBKQQQ010000778.1:0-6833 GCA_052144275.1 Streptosporangiaceae bacterium | reverse complement strand
TCCCGGCAGCACGGCCGGGAGAGGGCCTGCCGCCTGCCGCCCGCTGGCTCGGGCTGGCCGTACTGTGCGTCTCGCTGCTGATTGTCACGCTGGACAACACCGTGCTCAACGTCGCGCTGCCCACATTGGTGCGCGACTTGCACGCCACCACCACGGAATTGCAGTGGATCGTCGATGCCTACGTCATAGTCTTCGCCGGACTGCTCCTGGTCGCGGGCAGCCTGGGGGACCGGATCGGCCGCAAACGGGTGTTCCTGGCCGGCCTGGTGGCCTTCGCCGCCGGCTCGACCTGGGCGGCCTTCTCCGGCTCGGTCGACATGCTGATCGCCGCCAGGGCCAGCATGGGTATCGGCGGGGCCATGATGATGCCCTCGACGCTCGCGATCATCACCGATATGTTCCGCGACCCGGCGGAACGACAGCGCGCGATCGGCATCTGGGCGGGCACCAGCGGGGTGGGCATCGCGCTCGGCCCGATCGTCGGCGGCTTGCTGCTGGCCAGTTTCTGGTGGGGGTCGGTGTTCCTGATCAACGTGCCGATCGCCGTGCTGGGCGGGGCCTGCGCGCTGTGGCTGATCCCTGACTCGAAGAACCCGGCCGCGCTGCCGCCGGACCTGGCGGGCGCGCTGCTGTCCATCGCCGGCCTCGGCCTGCTGCTGTGGTCCCTGATCGAGGCACCGGTCCGCGGCTGGTCATCGCCCCTGGTGATCGGTGCGGGGGCCGGCGCCCTGGTGGTCCTGACCACCTTCACCGTCTGGGAGCGGAAGAGCTCGCACCCGATGCTCAACGTCCAGTTCTTCCGGCGCAGGCGGTTCTCCGGTGCGGTCTCCTCGGTCGGCCTGGCCACGTTCGGGCTGTTCGGCGCGCTGTTCGTGCTCACCCAGTACCTCCAGTTCAGCCTGGGCTATTCGGCGCTGCAGGCCGGGGTCCGGGTGCTCCCCGCGGCCGGGGCCATCGCGATCGTGGCTCCGCTGTCCACCATCGGCGTCCGCGCTGTCGGGACCAAGCTCATGGTGGCGGCCGGACTGCTGATCGTCGCCGGAGGCCTGTGGCAGCTGTCGACCACCTCGGCCACGACCACCTTCACCGGCATCCTGCCTGGCCTCATCCTGCTCGGCGCCGGTGCCGGCCTGGTCATCCCGTCAGCGACCGAATCGGTCATGGGCTCCCTGCCCAGCGGGCACACCGGCGTCGGCTCCGCGACCAACGGCACGTTCCTGCAGGTCGGCGGCGCACTGGGTGTGGCCGTGATCGGCAGCCTGCTGAACACTCGCTACCAGGACACGATGACGAGCACCCTGGCGCCCTACCACGTCCCGCACGCGATCATGCAGACCGTTCTCGGGTCGGTAGGCGGAGCGCTCGGGGTAGCCGCCCACGTCGGCGGCTTCCTCGGCGCCGAACTCGGCCAGCTGGCCCGCTCCGCCTTCGTCAGCGGGATGGACCTGGGCCTGGCCACCGGGGCGTGCGTGGCCGTGGTCGGCTGCCTGATCGCCCTGGTCGTCCTGCCGTCCAGGGGTGAGCCGGACGCGGACTCCAAGGGTGAGCCGGACGCGGACTGGGACGAGCATCGGGGCCGGGCCACCGCCGCGGGCGGAGGCTAAGTGCCTGCCGGGGCGGGACGCCCTCGATCCGGGCCAGGGACTAAGGACCCGGGAAGCGGTAACCAACGCCCATGACCGTAGCCGGCTCCGCTGACCGATGGTGGTGGGAAGGACAAAGGCATTCATCCCGAACGGACCTGGCTCATGACAACCGAGGCCGCGACTGAAGTCCCCCGGCTGATCAGCATCGATGGGCTCGGTGACCTCTTCGAGGCGCTTGTGGCCGGTGGCTACCGGGTGATCGGCCCGGCGGTCCAGGACGGGGCCATCGTGCTCAGGGAGCTGTCGTCGGCGGCGGAGCTGCCGTCCGGCTGGGGCGTCCGGCTGGAGCCGGGCGGGTATCAGCTGCGCCGCCGCGATGACACCGCGGCCTTCGGGCACGCGGCCGGGCCGCAGAGCTGGAAGCGGTTCCTGCACCCGCCGCGGGAGCGGCTGTGGTCGGCCACGCGCACCGCGGCTGGCTTCGAGGTTTCCGGGGACGATGATGAGCCGCCACGGTACGCCTTCCTCGGCGTCCGGCCGTGCGACCTGCGGGCGATCGCCATCCAGGACCGGGTGCTCGCCCAGCCCGGCTCGCGGTACGGACAGCGGCGCGCCCGGGCGTTCATCGTCGCGGTGAACTGCACCGAGCCGGGCGAGACGTGCTTCTGCACGTCCATGGGCACCGGCCCGGGCGTCGATGGCACCGCCGGTTATGACCTGGCGCTGACCGAGCTGGCGGACGAGAGCGGGCACCGGTTCGTCGTGGACGTCGGCTCCCCCCGCGGCGCGGACATCCTGGCGCAGGTGCGCAGCGAGCCCGCCGGCGACGACGTGCGGCGGGCGCGGTCGGCGGTCGAGGCGGCCGCGGACCGGATGGGCCGCCACCTGGAGACCGAAGGGCTGCGGGAGCTGATGGCCGCCAGTCATGGCGCCGCACGCTGGGACGACGTGGCCGCACGGTGCCTGACCTGCGGTAACTGCACCATGGCCTGCCCGACGTGCTTCTGCACCTCGATCGAGGAGGTCACCGACCTGACCGGCGAGCACGCCGAGCGCTGGGAGCGCTGGGATTCCTGCTTCGACGTGGACTTCTCCTACCTGCACGGCGGCAGCGTCCGGCCGTCGGCGAAGAGCAGGTACCGGCAGTGGCTTACCCACAAGCTGGGCACCTGGCACGACCAGTTCGGGTCGTCGGGCTGCGTCGGGTGCGGCCGGTGCATCGTCTGGTGCCCGGTCGGCATCGACCTGACCGAAGAATGCAAGGCCCTGCAAGCGGAGCGGGACGCAGTAGAGGGCCCGGTAGAGGGCAGCGCGGAGGAGAAGTCATGACCGCGGTCCAGGAGCACACGATCACGCCGACGGCCCCGGTGCCGCCGATGCGGCCGGCCCGCTACCTGGTGGCGGCGCGCATCCAAGAGACCTACGACACGGTCACGCTGCTGCTGCGCCCGGTGGACGACCCGATCCAGGTGCCCCGGCCCGGCCAGTTCACCATGCTCTACGCGTACGGCGTGGGCGAGGTCCCGGTCTCGGTCAGCGGCATCGGCGAGGCGCCCGGCCCGGTGCTGGTGCAGACGATCCGCGCGGTCGGGGCGGTGACGCGCGCCCTGTGCGCCGCGACGCCCGGTGACATGATCGGGGTACGCGGGCCGTTCGGCACCGACTGGCGGGTGAACGACGCGGGCGGCCGGCACATGCTGGTCGTGGCGGGCGGCATCGGGCTCGCACCGTTGCGGCCGGTGGTGCTGGCCGCGCTTCGGGCCCAGGACCGGGTGGTGCTGCTCGTCGGCGCGCGGTCGCCCGGGGACCTGGTGTTCACCCGCGAGCTCGACGTCTGGCGCAGGCGCGGCGCCGACGTGCGGGTCACGGTGGACCACGGCGAGGCCGGCTGGGATGGCCGCGTCGGCCTGGTGACCGGGCTCATCCATGACGCGATCGCCGACCCCGCGGGGACCACGGCGTTCGTCTGCGGGCCGGAAATCATGACGCGGCTGTCCGCCCAGGCGCTGGTGGACGCCGGTATCCCGGCCCGGGAGATCCTGGTCTCCCTGGAGCGGAACATGCGATGCGGCGTGGCCCTGTGCGGCCATTGCCAGCTCGGGCCGCTCCTGCTGTGCCGTGACGGCCCGGTCGTCAGCTACGCCGAGGCCGCCCCCCTGCTGGCGAAAAGGGAGCTGTGATGGCAGTGCCAACGAAGACCGGGAGCAAGCCCAGGCTGGCCGTGTGGAAGCTGGCGTCCTGCGACGGCTGCCAGCTCACCCTGCTCGACTGCGAGGACGAACTGCTCGCGGTGGCCGGGGCCGTGGAGATCGCGCACTTCACCGAGGCGTCCAGCGCGGTGATGGACGGGCCGTACGACGTGTCCCTGGTGGAGGGTTCGGTGACCACCGAGCGGGACGCCCACCGGATCCTCGAGATCCGCGCGGCTTCCCGGGTGCTGGTCTGCATCGGCGCCTGCGCCACCAGCGGCGGGATCCAGGCCCTGCGCAACTTCGCCGACGTCGCGGAGTTCACCTCGGTGGTGTACGCGCGGCCCCAGTACATCTCCACCCTGGCCACCTCGACGCCGGTGTCCGACCACGTCACGGTCGACTTCGAGCTGCGCGGCTGCCCGATCGACAAGCGCCAGCTCCTCGAGCTGCTGACCGCCCTGCTGGCCGGCCGCAAACCCCAGATTCCCGCGCACAGCGTCTGCTACGACTGCAAGCTGCGCGGCACGTCGTGCGTCATGGTGGCGCACGGGACACCCTGCCTGGGGCCGATCACGCAGGCCGGCTGCGGCGCCATCTGCCCCGCCTTCGGCCGGGGCTGCTACGGCTGTTTCGGCCCGGTGGCCGCGCCGAACCTCACCGCTCTCACCGCTCAGCTGCGGCGGACCGGCATGACCGAGGACGACGTGGACCGGGTGCTGGCCACGTTCAACGCCGCGTCCCCGGCGCTCGCCTCGCATCGGCGACCTCCAGCGGGTTACCTGGCGTCGTTCGGCACCTAGGGAAGCTGGCGCAGGAACGGGTCGGCGAGGCGGTGGCTGGTCACGCGGATGCGGGCGTCCACGGCGATGACGCCGTCCGGGCGGGCGATCACCGGGTTGAGGTCAAGCTCGGCGACCTGCGGCAGGTCGTCGGCGAGCCGTGAGACGCGAAGCAGGGTGTCGCGCACCGCGCCGATGTCGGCCGCCTGGCCCTGCGGGGGGGGCTGGGAGGGGCGTCCCCACGGGTCAACACTGCCCGCGTGCCCGAGCAGGGCCGGCGCGGCACGGATGGAGTGGATCAGGTCGTCGGCGTCGGCGCCGGTGAGCGGGGCCAGCCGGGCCACGTGATCACCGAGCACGTCGGTGGCGACCCCGCCGAGCCCGAACACCACTACCGGGCCGAATACGGGTTCCTGGACCACGCCGACGATGGTCTCGACGCCGCCGGTGATCATGGGCTCGACGAGCACTCCGGACATCCGTCCGGCGAACCTGGCCTGCAGGCGGCTCATGGCGGCGCGCACCTCGTCGGCCCCGCGCAGGTCGAGTTCGACGGCGCCGGCGGCGGTCTTGTGCAGCAGGCCGGGCACGTCGGCCTTGATCACCACGTGACCGCCCAGGCGGGCCGCCGCCTCGACGGCCGTGTCGGCATCGCCCGCCCGGCGGAACTCCACCATCGGGATGCCGTAGCAGCGGAGCAGGTCGTCGGCTTCTCCGGCGGACAGCCAGCCACCACCCGGCATCCGCGCCAGGAAGGAATCGATGATCGACTGCGCGTCCGCCACGCGCAGGTTGGCCAGTTCCGGGACCGTGCCGGCGGGCCGGGATCGCCATGAGCCGTAGCGGGCGGCCCGGGCCAGCGCCCGGGCGGCCGCTTCCGGGTAGGCGTAGGCGGGCACGGACCCGCCGTCCCGGCCGGTGCCGTCGCCCGGCAGCAGCCGGATGGCCTCGGGCTGGCCCAGCACGACCGCCGCGACCGGGACCGGCAACCGCCCGTCGGCGAGCACCGGGATCAGGTCAGCGGGACCGCGCCGGACCACCAGAGCGATCACGGCGTCGACATGCTCCTGGGCGGCGGCGAGGTGCAGCGCCTCGCGGAAGGCCTCCGCGCTGACGGCGTCGGTGGTGTCCACCGGGCCCGCCAGGGCTGAACCGGGCGGCAGCACCTCCCGCAGGCGGTTGCGGATCCCCGGGGCCGTCGTGGCCACGGCCAGGCCGGCCTCCGCGCACGCGTCGGCGGCCAGCACGCCGGCACCGCCGCCGTTGGACACGATAGCCACGACCCGGCCCGCCGGGATCGGCTGGGACGCCATCAGCACGGCCGCGTCGAGCAGTTCGCCGAAGCCGGTGGTGGCGATGATGCCGGCCTGCTCGAACAGCGCCTGCCGGGTGATCAGCGGCGCGGCGGCCGCCGCGGTGTGCGAGGCGGCGGCACGCTGGCCCGGGGCCGACCGCCCGGCGTGGACGGTCAGGACGGGAACCTTGGCGGTCACCCGGCGCGCGGTCCTGGCGAACCTGCGCGGGTGGCCGAAGGACTCCAGGTAAATCACCGCTAGCGTGGTGGTGTCGTCCGCCTCCCACCACAGCAGCATGTCACTGCCCGATACGTCCAGCTTGTCGCCGACTGAAACGCACGACGAGATCCCGATGCCCAGCCGGGAGAACTGCTCCACCAGCGCCGCGCCGAGCCCTCCGGACTGGATCACCAGGCCCGTGTGCCCGGGCGAAGGACGCGGTACGCCGAACGTGGCCCCCAGCCCGATCCCTGGCACGGCGACGCCGAAGGAGTTCGGGCCGACCAGGCGCATGCTCCCGCGCCGGGTCGCCGCCAGCAGGCCCGATTCCTGCGCTGGCGTCAAGTCCGAGGTAATCACCACCAGGGACCCGATGCCGCGTCGCCCGCACTCCTCGGCCGCCGCCACGACGCGCGCCGCCGGCACCGCCACCACGGCCAGATCGGGGGCCTCGGGCAGTTCGGCGACCGACCGGACGCAGGGGATGCCCTCGATGTCGCCGCCGTGCGGGCTGACCGCGTACAGGGGCCCGGCGAAGCCGGCGTCGCGGATATTGAGCAGGATCGTGCGGCCGACCGATCCCGGGCGGTGGCCCGCGCCGACCACCGCGACCGACCGGGGAGCCAGCAGGGGCTCCAGGCTAGCCACGTCCGCTTGCTTGTCCCGGCCGGCCACCGCGTCCAGCCAGGTGCTGGCCTCCCCCAGGGCCGCGTTGCGCGGGACCGGCATGGACAGCTCGACCACGCCGTCGTCGTACTTGCG
>JBKQQQ010000777.1:0-37821 GCA_052144275.1 Streptosporangiaceae bacterium | reverse complement strand
CCAGCCGGCGCCCATGGGCGAGATCGCGCACCTGGCCCGGCTGCTCTCCGAAGGCGGGCTGCGCACCCATGCACTCGAGGACGCCAGGGGCCCGCAGTGGACGAAAGTCATTTTCAATTCCGCGACGAGCCCTCTCGCCGCGCTGACCGGACTGCCGGTGGGCCGCGTCTGCACCGACGCCGGGTTGCGCCGGCAGGTCGACGGGCTGGTCACAGAGGGGGTGGCGGTCTGCGAGCGGGCCGGGGTCGTCCTGGTGCGACCGCCGCGGGAGGCGGTGGACGAGGCCATCGCGGAGGCGTATGACCACAAGCCCAGCATGCTGCAGGACGTCCTGGCGCGCCGGGCGACGGAGATCGACGTCCTCAACGGTGGCATAGCCGCCGAAGGGCGGCGCGCAGGAGTCCCCACGCCCCTGCACGACTGCATGGTTGCCCTGGTCAAGGGCCTGGAAAAGTCCTGGTCCGGCTAGCCAGGAAGGACGTGACCCGGACCGCCGGGGCGGGTCGCCAATTCGTGACCTTTTCAGGGTGGACAACCGATCCCGTATCCCGTAACGTGTTCGAAATGAAAATAACTTTCATGATGTGAAAGTTATGAGGCGGCGGATGAGCGCCACAGGGAGAGCCATGACCGCACCGACCCCACGACAGCCGCTGCTCGACGTCGCCGGCCTGCGCGTGACCTACGGGGGGGTGGTGGCCGTCTCCGACGTCGACCTGCAGATCGCCGAGGGCACCATCTACGGGCTGATCGGTCCCAATGGCGCAGGCAAGACCTCGATGGTCGACGCCCTGACCGGATACACCAGGCCCGCCGCCGGGCGGATCACCTTCGGCGGCCGCGACATCAGCGGCCTGCGCCCCTACCGGCGAGCGCGCCTCGGTCTCGCCCGGACGTTCCAGTCGGTAGAGCTGTTCGACGACCTCACCGTCGACGAGAACCTGCTCGTGGCCAGCGAGCACGTAACCGTCGCCTCGGCGCTGAGAGACCTCTTCCTGCCGCACCGCCCGCCGGACCGGGCCGGCGTCGACTGGGCCATCTCGGTCTGCGGTCTGGAGGATGTCGCCGGGCGCTACCCATCCGAGATCTCACTCGGTAAGCGCAAGCTGGTGGGTATCGGCCGGGCGCTCGCCCGCCAGCCCCGGCTGGTCCTGCTCGACGAGCCCGCGGCGGGGCTCGACACCGACGAGAGCCTCGAGCTGGGGCGCCGGCTGCGGACTCTGCCGGAAGAGCACGGCGTGACGGTCTTCCTCATCGACCATGACATGGGGCTGGTCCTCAGCGTGTGCGATCACCTCATGGTCCTCGACTTCGGACGACAGATCGCACTCGGGACCCCAGCGGAGATCCGCGATGACCCGCGCGTGATCGAGGCCTACCTGGGAGGACATCATGCGGGCACCAGCCAGTAGCGCGAGCACGCCGGGCCACGCCCTCGTCCTGAAGGAGCTGTCCGCCGGCTACCGGGGGGTCCCGGTCGTCCGCGAGCTCAACCTGGAGGTACGTCCGGGTGAGGTCGTGGCCCTGCTCGGCCCGAACGGCGCCGGGAAGACGACGACCCTGGAGACCATCGCCGGGCTCAACCGCCCGATCTCGGGCACGGTCGACCTGTCAGGCGAGACGATCAGCGGCGTGCCGGCCCACCTCCTCGCCCGCCGGGGCCTCGCGCTCGTGCCCGAGGGTCGCGCCTTGTTTCCCGGGCTCACCGTCCGCGAGCACCTGCGGCTGGCCGGCGGCCGGGGCGGCAGCCATGAGGATGAGCTGCTGGAGATGCTTCCCGAGCTGCGTAAGTGCCTGGGACGCAAGGCCGGCCTGCTGTCCGGAGGTGAGCAGCAGATGCTGGCCGTCGGCCGCGCGCTCGTGACCCGGCCGCGGCTGTTGCTCGTCGACGAGATGAGCCTGGGCCTGGCTCCGGTGATCGTCGAACGCCTGATCCCGATCCTGCGCCGGGCCGCCGACGAGCTGGGCGCGAGCGTGCTGTTCGTCGAGCAGCACGTCGCGCTGGCGCTGGAGGTCGCCGATCGTGCCTACGTCCTGACGCATGGCCGGATCGGGCTCGAGGGCGCCGCCGCCGAACTCCGCGAGCGGCGTGAACTGCTCGCCGCCAGTTACCTCGGGGAGACGGCCGCCTGACGAGGCCGCTTCCAGCCAACCCTGACCGAGGGATTCAACCATCACGAAAGAAGCAAAGATGAAACGTCCCATATGGCTCAGTGCGGTAGCACTCGCCGTAACCGGGCTGGTCGCGGCGGGCTGCAGCTCGAGCAGCTCGACCAGCTCGGGCGGTTCGAGCACTCCCGCGGCCAGCAGCACGACGGCCGCGGCCAGCGGTTCGGTGTTCGGTACCCCCAAGAAGGCGACCGGTACCCCGTACGTCTTCGGGATGATCAATGACGAGACCGGCGCGGTCACCTTCCCCGAGGCACGCCAGGGGGCCATCGCCGCCGCCGACTACGTCAACAACTACCTCGGCGGCATCAACGGGCATCCGATCGTGATCGACAACTGCACCGGCGACGGCACGCCGGCCACCGCGGCGGCGTGCGCCAACCAGCTGGTGGCTAAGCACCCGATCGCGATCCTCGGCGCGGCCGATGTCGGCGCGCCCGCCTCTCTCCCGATCTACCAGCACGCCAACCTGGCCTACCTGGGCGGTATCCCGTTCACCCCCGTTCCCGAGGTCGATTCGAACTCCATCCAGTTCTGGTCGGTCAGCGTCGGCGACAACGCGGCGGCCGCCGTGTACGCGGGCAAGACGCTGGGCGTCAAGAGCGTCGCGATCGTGTACTTCAGCAACCCGCAGGGTGAGTCGCTTCTGCCCCAGATCACGCCGGTGTTCAAGGCCGCTGGGGTGACGACGGTCAAGGACATCCCGTTGTCGCCGACGTCGCCGGACCCGAGCCCGCAGGCCGCCCTGGTCGAGAGCAGCGGCGTCCAGATGGCCTACGTTGACGTCCCGAACGGCTGCGGCAACGTGCTGAAGGCACTGAAGACCGTGGGCTTCACCGGCAAGATCATGGGCATCGACCCGTGTGGCGCGCCACCGGTGATCGCCGCCGCCGCCGGCGGGGCCAACGGGATGTACATCGCCTCGCCGTTCCTGCTGCAGAGCGGGAGCAGCCAGCAGGCGCAGCTGTTCCAGGCGGCGATGAAGAAGTGGGCCGCGCCAGGCACGCTGATCGACTCGATCTCCACGGCCGGCTTCGCCACCGTGATGAACGTCCAGCAGGTGATGAGCACGATCTCGGGCACGCCGACGACCCAGACCATCCTGGCCGCGTTCAAATCCGGCACCCACGACAACTTCCTCTCGCACCCTTACACGTGCAATGGGCAGGCGCTGAAGGGCGCGCCCGCGATCTGCAACGACTACTACCTCATGAACCAGATCGAGAACGGGGCGCTCACCCAGCCGAATTCAACCGACTGGGTGACCTCCAAGGGCTACTTCCCAGGCCTTACCGGCTGATGACCGCGGCTGGTCCGCCCGCCGCCCCATGACGGGCGGACCCCACCGCCGTGCCATATACCGACCAGATGTGAACGAGACACCATGTCCAGCTACAGCCTCTTCCTGATCCTCGGCCTCGGCGCTGGCGCCACCTACGCCATCCTCGGCCAGGGACTCGTCCTCAAGTACCGCAGCGCTGGCGTGGTCGACTTCGCCCACGGCGCCGTGGCGATGTTCATCGCCTACGTCTTCATCAACCTCCGCAGCTTCGGGGAGCTTGAGCTGCCCGTGGTCCTGATCCCGCACCAGATCTCGCTGAACGGCGGGGCCGGGATCAGCACGACGCCCGCGATCGTCATATCGCTCGTGTACGCGGCGATCTTCGGGCTCGTGCTGTACGTCCTCATCTACCGGCCGATCCGGAGCGCCTCGCCGCTCACCCGCGTCTGCGCGTCGGTCGGCGTCATGCTGGGCCTGGAGGCGATCGCGGTCCTCAACTACAGCACTGAGCCGGTCGCCACCAACCCGATCTTCCCCAGTTCTGCGCTATCGATCTCCCGGGTCACGTTCCCGGAGGACCGCCTCTACTTCACCGGCGTGGTCGTCGTCATCTCGGTCGCGCTCGCGCTCACTTACCGTTTCTCCCGGTTCGGCCTGGCCACCCGGGCCGGCGCCGAGAACGACCGGGGGGCCGCGCTGACCGGCATCTCCGCCAACCGCGTCGCGGGTCAGAACTGGGTGATCGCCACGGTCCTGGCCGGCGCGGCCGGCATTCTGATCGCCCCGGTGGCCAGCCTCGATCCGACCTCTTACACGCTGTTCGTCGTGCCGGCCCTGGCCGCCGCGCTGGTCGGCCGGTTCCAGTCGTTCTGGATCACCGCGCTGGCCGGCCTGCTGATCGGCTGCGCCCAGTCCGAGATCGCGAAGCTCATCACCGTCTGGACCTGGCTGCCCCAGCAAGGCCTGGGGGACGCGCTCCCGTTCGTCGTCATCATCGTGGTGATGGCGCTCCGCTCGCGCTCCGTGCTCGCCCGCGGCGGCGAGTCGGCCGAGCGCAACCCCTCGGTCGGCCGCCCGCAGCAGCCGTTGCGCACGGCCGCCGCCTGCTTCGTGGCCGGCCTGGTCGTGCTGATTGTGCTCAGCGGGGTCCTCCGGTTCGCGTTCATATCGTCGCTGACCGTCACGTGTATCGCCTTGTCGGTCGTGGTGCTGACGGGCTACGTCGGCCAGGTGTCGCTCGCCCAGATGTCGCTGGCCGGAATCGGCGGCTTCATGCTCGGGCACATCTCCAGCGGATGGGGCATCGGCTTCCCGTTCTCGCTGATTCTCGCCGGTCTCTGCGCGGTTCCCGTGGGATTGATCATCGGCCTGCCGGCCCTGCGGCTCCGCGGCGTGAACCTGGCGGTGGTGACACTCGGGTTCGCCGCGGCGATGGACGCCGTGTTGTTCAACAGCCAGAGTTTCACCGGCGGCACGGCCGGCCTGCCGATACCGGCGCCGCGCCTGCCCGGGCTGAGCCTGGCCATCAGCCAGGGGAAGGCCTATCCCCGCTTGATCTTCGGCGTGCTCGTGCTCGTCGTCGTGATCCTGCTCGGGCTGCTCGTGGCCCGGCTCAGGCGGGGGGCGGCCGGGCGCATGCTGCTGGCGATCCGCTCCAACGAGCGCGCCGCCGGCTCGGTCGGGATCAACGTCGCCCAGGGGAAACTGATGGCGTTCGCGCTCGCCGCGTTCATCGCCGGCATCGGCGGCGCCCTGACCGGCTATATGCAGGGGGAGCTTACATCCGACAGCTTCGCGGCGTTCACGTCGATCAGCCTGCTGGCTATCGTGTTCGTGGCCGGCGTCGGGCGCATCGCCGGAGCGGTCGTCGCGGGCATCATGTTCTCCTCCGCGGGGCTGTTCGTGACCTTCCTCAACATCCACCTCAACGTCGGCAAGTACCAGGCGATCGTCGCCGGCGTCGCGCTTGTGCTGACCGCCGTCCAGAACCCGGACGGCCTGACCAGCACCTCGACCGGCAAGGGTCCGGCGGTGGCGCTCGCCAAGCTCCGGGACCGCGCCATCGGGGAGTACCACAAGCGGCAGCCGGTGATGCGGGGCGCGGACGGCTCGGGGCCCAACGTGGAGGGCGACGAGAGCGACATCCACCACCCGGTGGCCTGAGACACCCCGCGCCGACCATGAGGGCAGGAGCCGCCTGGTGCCCGCTCATCCCGGATCCCGACCCGCCCACGTGTGGGCCGAGGTGGTCGGCGGAGATGCCCTGGGCCGAGGGCACGAGCCGGCCCTGTGCTGGTGGCTGCCGGAAGGGTCCTCGGTCCAGTACGCCTACCGGCTGCGCACCGACGACGGCTTCGACACGGGCCGGCTGGACAGCCAGACCCAGTCGTACGTCCGGATGCCGGTCTTCGACCAATCAAGGCGCTCGACCAAGGCGCAGGTCAAGGTGTGGACCGACCTGGGTGAAAGCGAGTGGAGCGACTCCGTCGCGCTCGAGGCGGGCCTGCTCGGGGACAGGGACTGGACGGCCCGGTGGATCGGTGCGGATGAGGATCCGCGGCCCGGGAAAGGATCCCGGCCGGCCTACTGGCTCAGGACCACCGTCGACGTTCCGGCGTTCGGCGAAGCCCAGCTGTACATCAGCGCCCTCGGCCTGTACGAGGCGTTCCTCGACGGGCGGCGCGTCGGCGACATCGAACTCGCCCCCGGCTACACCCAGTACCGCGCGCGGGTTCAGTACCAGGCGTACGACGTCACGTCGCTTGCGCGGCCGGGGCGGCACGTGCTCGCCGTCCTGCTGGCCGACGGGTGGTACCGCGGCCAGGTCGGGCTGCCGCGCGCGGCGGACCAGTACGGCGACGAACTCGCGCTGCGCGCGCAGTTGGAGGTGCACACCGAAGATGGCTGGCAGGTCGCGGCGGCCAGCCATCCGGGCTGGCGCGTCGCGCCTTCCCACATCACCGCGGCCGACCTCATCGGCGGCCAGCGGGAAGACCGCCGGCTGCTCGACCCGGCCGTACACGATGCGTCGTTCGACGACCGGTCGTGGAGTATGGCCGTCTCGCGTGACGTCGACGTCGCCGTGGTCCGCTCGGTCGCGCCCCCGGTCCGGCGGGTGCAGCAGATCCGGCCGGTAGCCGTCCGGCCGGTGCGCGACGGGGACGCCTTCGTGGTGGACTTCGGGCAGAACTTCAGCGGGTGGGTGCGACTGGCGCGGACCGGGCCGGCCGACGGCCGGCTGACCCTGTCGCACGGCGAGTGGCTCGACCGCGAGGGGGACCTGACGACAGCGCACCTCGACGTCGACCTGCCGATCGTCCCGGAGCCGCTGCCGCTGGGCCAGGTCGACGAGGTGATCTCGCGGGGGGACGGCGACGTTTTCGAGCCGCGGTTCACCACGCACGGCTTCCGGTACGCCCGCATCGAGGGCCACCCGGGACCGCTGGGGCCCGGCGACGTCACCGGGGTCGTCGTGCACTCGGACTTGCGCAGGCTCGGCTGGTTCGCCTGCAGCGACGACCGCGTCAACCGGCTCCACGAGGCGGTGGTGTGGTCGTTGCGCTCGAACATGTGCGACATCCCGACGGATTGCCCGCAACGCGAGCGCGCGGGCTGGACCGGGGACTGGCAGGTCTTCGCGCCGACGGCCGCGTACCTGTACGACGTCCTGGCCTTTACCCGCAAGTGGCTGAGCGACGTGTCGCTCGACCAGCGCGCCGACGGGTGCGTTCCGAACATCTCGCCCTGCCCGCCGGCCGAGGGCTTCGACGGACCGCTCGGGGGGCTCAACGGCTCCGCCGGCTGGGGCGACGTCGCCGTGTCCGCCCCCTGGGACCTCTACGAGGCGTACGGGGACACCTCGCTGCTGCACGAGATGTGGGGTCCCATGACGGCCTGGGTCCGGTTCGCGGCGGCCGCGGCGGCGGGCGGCCGGCATCCCGCGAGGACCGCGGCCCGGCCGGAGGCCGCCGCGCACGAGCGGTACCTGTGGGACACCGGCTTCCACTGGGGCGAGTGGATGGAGCCGGGAGCGGTCGTCACCGACTTCCCCGCGTTCGTCCAGGCCGACAAGTCCGAGACGGCGACGGCCTACCTGTACCGCTCGGCCGCGACCGTCGCGCGGGTCGCCGAGGTGCTCGGGCGGCCCGAAGACCAGTGGCGCCGCTACCACGCCGTCGCGGAGGGCGCGCTCGACGCCTGGCGGCGGGAGTTCGTCCGGCCCGACGGAACGCTCGCCGCGGCGACCCAGGCGTCGCATGTCCGGGCGCTGGCGTTCGGGCTGGTGCCCGAGGAGTTGCGGCCGGCTGTCGCCGGGCGGCTCGCGGAACTGGTCGGCCTGGCCGGCGGGCACCTCGCGACCGGCTTCCTTTCGACCGCCCACCTGCTGCCCGTGCTCGCCGACAGCGGGCATCTCGGCCTGGCGTACCAGCTCTTGTGCCAGGACACGTCACCGTCCTGGCTCACGATGGTAGACCGGGGCGCCACGACCATGTGGGAGGAGTGGGACGGCGTCGACTCCCGCGGCGTCCCGCACGGGTCGCTGAACCATTACAGCAAGGGCGCGGTGGCCGCTTTCCTGCACCGCTACGTCGCCGGACTGCGTCCCACCGCGCCCGGATACCGGACCTTCGAGGTGCGCCCGCGCCCCGGCGGCGGCATCACCGACACCACGACGCGCCACGTCAGCCCGTACGGGCCCATCGAGGTGTCCTGGCGTCTCGGCGACTCCTCGACCGAGCTTGACGTGCTCGTCCCACCCGGGACCACGGCGACCGTGGTCCTGCCCGGCGAGGCGCCGCGCCAGGTGAGGCCGGGGCGGCACCGCTGGACCGGGCCGCGGCAACGGGCTGACGAGCGGTGAAGGTCAGGCGGTGGGCGAGTCGCGGTCCGGCCGCACGACGGGGTCGTACGCCTCGAACGCCCGTGCGCGCTCCTCGATCTCCGCGCGCACCTGGTGGTGCCGCTCGGCCGTTTCCTGGATCTCAGCGGCGTGGGCTCGTTTCTCGTCCATGGAGATGACCGAAGTCGACAGGTTCGTCCAGGTCACCTTCAGGTCCGGTGTCAGCAGGCCGCGCGCGCCGCACGTGGCGCACTCGACGTCCGCGCCGCGCAGGGCGACGACGTCCAGGTGGCACATTGGGCAAAGCCCCGGCGGGCCCAGGTAGCGCGCCTGATCGAAGGCCGCCCCGAGCTGGCTGGCGACGTTGCGCCCGAGCACCGCCGCCCGGTCGATCGCGGCGGCGTCCAGGACCACGGAGCGCGGCGTGCCGGCCCCCTCGAACTGCACCTGGTCGACGACGGCGATGTGCATCGAGAACGTGGTCGCGTGCATCATCGGCAGCGCCAGCGTCTTCCACTGCGACGTCAGCGAGCCGCCCACCGCGAGGAAGCCGGCCACCCGCGGCTTCAGCACCCGCTCATCGACGCGGAACGGGACGGCCGGCTCCCGGCCCTGTTTCCGCAGCGCCAGCAGCCCCTCGATGATGGCGGCGTCGGCGTTCGGCCCGAGCAGCCGGTCGCCAAGCAGCTTGAGCCGGGCGGCCACCGTCCGGCTCATGATCGGGGTGCTCACGATAAGCCCGTCGCACTCGACGAGCCGCTCCCACAGCCACCATGCGTCGTCCGGCTCGGCGGCTTCGGCCATGCCGCTGGGCAGGCGGAGCTCGTCGAGCCGGACAAGCCCGACATCGGCGCCTTCGCCCTCCGCCGCCCTCAGGGCCGCCTTCAGCAGGATCTCCGCGCTGCCGTGGGGCTGGCCGCACCCCAGCCCGAGCACTGTGCGGCCGGTACCGCTCGTCGACATCCGTCCTCCTCTTTGCAGTGTTCCTTCGCCTTCTCTCGTTAAAGCTCTGTTACATATACTCTCACTGTGAGATAGTAACTTGCATAGAATGAATAAACGAGACCGGAACGAGAGCCGATCGGAGGCGTCGCCTATGGGCCGGCTGGACGGCAAGCGGGCGCTGATCTCTGGCACCGGCGGCGGGATCGGACGGGCGACTGCGCTGCTGTGCGCACGGGAGGGCGCTCACGTCGTGGGCTGCGACCTGCACCCGGAGACCTCCGACGAGACGGTCGCGCTCGCGCGGGCCAGCGGCGGCCGGATGGACGCGGTCGCGCCGGTCGACCTGGCGTCGGAGGAGGGCGCCCGGCGATGGGTCGATACCGCCGTGGCCCTAGCCGGCGGGATCGACATCCTGGTCAACAACGCCTCGGCGATCCGGTTCGGCCCCATCGAGCAGCTGTCCTTCGCCGACTGGTCGTTCACGATCCGCAACGAACTCGACATCGTGTTCCTCGTCACGCGTGCCGCCTGGCCGCACCTGGTCGCCGGAGGAGGCGGATCGATCGTCAACGTCGCGTCCATCACGGCCTCGCGTGGAGCGTTCTTCATGCCGCAGAATGCGCACGGCGCCGCCAAGGGCGGCGTCCTCGCGCTGACCTACCAGCTGGTCGTGGAAGGGGGGCCGCACGGTATCCGCGTCAACGCGGTCAGCCCCGCGATGACGGAGACGCCGCACACGGCACCGCTCCTGCAGGACCCCGACGGCCCGGCCGCGAGCATCGCGGCGCGCGTCCCGCTGGGCCGCTGGGGGCAGCCGGAAGACGTCGCTCAGGCGATCCTCTTCCTGTGCTCGGACGAGTCGTCCCACGTGAGCGGGGCGAACATTCCCGTCGACGGCGGCGCGGCGGTGGTGGGATGACGGCGCCGCCCCGCGACAGGCTCGCCGGGCGGCTGCTGCGGCGCGGCGACCCCGGCTACGAGCACGCCCGCGTCGGCCGCATTTTCAACGCGCGGCGGCCGGACAGGTTCCCCGCGGCGGTGCTGCTGGCCGCGGACGACGACGACGTGATCGAGGGCGTCCGCCTGGCGGCCGAGCGCGGGTGGACGGTCACGGTGCGCTCCGGCGGGCACTCGTGGGCGGCGTGGAGCCTGCACGACGACGCCCTGCTGATCGACCTGGGCGCGATGCGCGACATGGCGTACGACCCGGCAACCGGGATCGTCTCGGTGCGGCCGGCCGTGCAGGGCGGCCTGGAGCTCGCGCCGTTCCTGGCCGAGCGGGGACGGGCGTTCCCCGGCGGCCACTGCGCATCGGTCGGGCTCGGCGGCTTCCTGCTGCAGGGCGGACAGGGCTGGAACAGCCGGGCCCGCGGGTGGGCCTGCCAGAGCGTGGCGGGCGTGGACGTGGTGACGGCCGACGGCACGCTCGTGCACGCGGACGCCGGGCAGAACCCCGACCTGCTGTGGGCGGCACGCGGAGCCGGCCCGGGCTTCCCCGGCGTGATCACCCGGTTCTACCTGCAGACCTACCAGGCGCCTCGGGTGATGTGGCAGGACACCTGGACGTTCCGCCTCGGTGACACGGTAGAGCTGCTCAGCTGGCTGCACGGTGTCCTGCCCGGGCTCGACCGGCGCGTCGAGCCGGTGGTCGCGGCTACCCGGCTAGCGGACGTCCCGCTGCACGACGGCACGGCGCGTCCGGACGGGACGGTCCTGCTCCTGCACACGACGGTGATGGCCGATGCCGACGACGACGCGCTCGCCCTGCTCGCGCCGCTCCAGGACGGCCCGCTGGCCGGCCGTGAGCTCGGGCACGTCCAGGGCCGGACGAGCGTGCTGGCGGAGAACGCGGCGCAGACGGCGCAGAACCCGGAAGGTCACCGGTACGCCGTCGACTGCACCTGGACCGACGCGCCGGCCCGCGTGCTGGCCCCGCTGCTGCAGGAACTGTGGAGCGAACTGGACACCGAGCACTCGTTCTCCATCTGGTACGGGTGGGCGCCGCGCCGCGACCTGCCCGACATGGCGTTCTCGGTGGAGGCGGACGTGTACCTCGCGACGTACGCGATTTACGCCGATCCCGCTGACGACGCGCGGTACTCCGATTGGGTCCACCGCCGGACGGCCGCGCTTGCCGTCCACGGCACCGGCGTCTACCTGGGCGACACCGATTTCACCCGCCGGCAGGACCGGTTCCTGTCGGACGGGGCATACCGCCGCCTCGCCGCGATCCGCGCGGAGCGCGACCCGGCCGGCCGCTTCGCGTCGTACCTGACCTCCGACCCGGCACGCCTGAACGTCCATGGCTGACGCCCCCGCCCCCGCCGCCGCCCGGCTCGACCACGTCGGGCTGGCGGTCGCCGACCTCGAGGCGGCCGTCTCGTGGTACTGCGACGTGTTCGGGCTGGTGCCTGAGCTCACGCTCCGGGTCGAGGCGCTCGACCTGAGCATCGAGATGCTCATCCACCCGGTCCACGGCTACCGGCTGGAACTGCTGCACCGGCCTGGTTCCGGCGCGGACCGCAAGCCGGCCACACCCGGTGAGGCGGCCCTGCGCGAGGGATACGGGCACGTGGCCTTCGACGTCGCGGACCTCGACGGCGCGTTCGACCGTGCCGTCGCCAGCGGGGCACGGCCGGTCATGCCGCCGGGCCCGTCGCCGGAGCCAGGGGTACGGATGGCGTTCCTCGCCGACCCCGAGGGCAACCTCATCGAGCTTCTACACCGGCCGCCGGTGTGACGCTGCCAAGGAGAAAGCCATGAGCGAGAACCGAATCATCTTCGTCAACGGGCAGGTCTTCGACGGCACCGGTGCGCCGCCAGTGCCCGCCGACGTCGTGGTCCGGGGCGACCGCATCGAGAGCGTGCGCCCCGGCGGCGGCAGCGCGATCGAGGCTGGCGACCAGGTGGTCGACTGCGCCGGCGCGACGGTCATGCCCGGCATGGTCGAGTCCCACGCGCACCTGACGTTCCCGTCCGCGGTCGGGCACATCGACCCGTCCTTCAACCCGCCGCTCGACGTCAGCTTCTTCCGCCACATGCCCACGCCGGAGGAGCACCTCGCGATCGCCAGGCGCAACGCGCAGATACTGCTCGAAGCCGGCTTCACCAGCGCCTACTCGGCCGGCTCGCTCACGCCCGTCCCGACCGAGGTGCGGCTGCGCGAGGCGATCGCCGCGGGTGCGACGCCGGGCCCGCGGATGCGGGCCGCGTCGTTCGAACGCGACAACAACCCGGTGCAGATGGGCCCGGACGGCCCGAAGCCGAAGAAGACCGGCCCGGACGCGGTGCGCGAGTTCATCCGCGAGCAGGCGGCGATCGGCTTCGACGCCGTCAAGCTGCTGATGAGCAACGACGACGTCTTCGTCGAGGGCGGCTCGATGATCACCCAGTACAGCCCCGAGGAAGCGCAGGCCGCCGGCGAGCAGGCCCGCGAGTCCGGAGTCTGGCTGAACTGCCACGCCCAGGCGCCTGAGTCGATCAAGCTGGCGGTCCGCAACGGGTTCCGTTCGGTCTACCACTGCACCTACGCCGACGCCGAGGCGATCGACCTGCTGGAGGAGCACAAGCAGTCGGTCTTCCTCTCCCCTGCCGTCGGCATCATGTGGGCCAACGTGTACGAGGGCGCCGAGTACGGCATCGACACCGCGATGGCGGAGCAGATGGGGTCTGTGCGGGCACTGCGGGCGATGACCGAGCTGTACCCCGAACTGCGCAAGCGCGGGCTGCGGGTGCTGCCCGGCGGAGACTACGGCTTCCCGAACAACCCGATCGGGCGCAACGCCCGGGACCTGGAGCTGTTCGTCAGGCTCTTCGGCTACTCACCGGCCGAGGTGCTGCGCGCGGCCACGCAGTACGGCGGCCAGGTGATGGACCTGCCGGTCGGGCTGCTGACGCCGGGCTACCTCGCCGACCTGCTGGTCGTGCGCGGCGAGCCGACGGAGGATGTCAGCGTGCTGCAGAACGCCGATAACCTGCTTGCGATCATGCAGAACGGGGCCTTCTACAAGCTGTCCGGGCAGCTGTCGGCCGGATGAGCGGACCCGTCCGGCGGGTGCCGGGCCTGGTGTACGGCGAGGTCCTCGGCTACCGGCCACTCGAGCTCGATCTGTACCTCCCCCAGGCCGACGGGCCCAAGGCCGACGGGCCGGCGCCCGTCATCGTGTACGTGCACGGCGGCGGGTGGCGGCGCGGATCGCGCCGCGAGCCGCTGCCCGTGCTGGGAGCGGGCTTCTACGACACCGTGGCCGCGCAGGGCTTCGCGGTGGCGGCGATCGACTACCGGCTCAGCGGCGAGGCGCACTTCCCGGCGCCGCTAGAGGACGTCCGCACCGCGATCAGCTGGGTCCGGGACCATGCCGCCTCGTACGGGCTGGACGCCGACCGCGGATTCCTCTGGGGTGACTCGGCCGGCGGCCACCTCGCGCTCCTGGCCGCCCTCACCGGCAGCAAGGTGAACGGTGTCGTCGCCTGGTTCCCGGTCACCGACCTGGCCGGCCTGCCATCCGACGTCGCGGACGCCGGCGGCCTACCGGACCCCGGGCCGCAGTCCCGTGAGGCGCAACTCCTCGGCGCGCCGGCGTCGTCGGCACCCGACCTGGCGCGGCAGGCCAGCCCCGTGACCCACGCCAGCGCCAGCGCGCCGCCGATCCTGCTGATGCACGGGGCCGTGGACGATATGGTGCCGCCGGCCCAGAGCGTCCGGCTCGCCGAGGCGCTCACCGCGGCCGGGGCGACCGTCGAACTAGAGCTCGTGCCGGGCGCGACCCACTTCTGGAACGGCGCGAGCGACGTGCCTGGCATCGTCCGGCGCTCGATCGAGTTCCTGCGCGCGCGTGGCTAGTGCGCCGATGACGCCGGCTCAGACCGGGGGGCCGATGACGCCGGCTCAGACCGGGGGAAGGTGCACGCTGACCACGGCGGAACGGCCGCCGTGCACGACGGCCAGCGCGTCTTTCAGCACGCCGGGAAGCTCGCCGGGGTCGGACACCGTCACCCCGTACGCGCCGCCGGCCGCCCGGGCCACGCCGGGCAGGTCGACCTCGGGCTCGAAGCTGACGTGGAAATCGTCGGCCTGGGCCGCGGCGCCTTCCGGGTGGACCAGGAGCGTGGAGAACTTGGGCGCTGCCCAGCCGCGGTTGTCGTAGATGATGGTCAGCGCGGGCGTCCCGTACCGCCGGGCGACCCACTGGGCCGAGGACGGCACACCGAACAAGAACGAGCCATCTCCGGTGAGGCACACGACAGGACGTTCGGGACAAGCGAACTTAGCCCCTACGGCGCCGCCGCCGGCCCAGCCCAGGGAACCCCCGCCGGACCCCAGCAGCGATCCTGGCCGGCTGGCCCGCAGGTGCTCCGCCACCACCTGGTAGCTGGTGATCGCCTCGGTCAGGACCAGCGCGTCGGTGCCCGCCAGCAGCTCGCGCACGCACGCGGTCAGGTACCTGGGCGTGATCACGCCGGGTTCGGGCTGCTCGAGGGAATCCAGCGCGGCCCGCCGGGCCTGGCTGGCGGCGGTGATCACGAACCGCCGGGTCTCCACCTCGCCCGCGTCGATAAGGACATCGTCCCGAACGAACCTGGTGATCTGCTCTACCGCCACCTTCGAGTCGGCGGCGGCGATGCGCCGCGCGGGTATGTGCCACATTGACATGCCCGCCTTGAGCGGGTCGATGTCGACGGCGTAGATCGCGGCGGCGGGCGACGGCCGGCTGGTGGCGTGAATCCACGGCACGTCGCTGTCGAGCACCAGGATCACGTCGGCCTCGGCGAGCAGCTGGTTCTGCGCGGAGGTGGTGAACTGGTAGCCGGCGTGCAGCGGGTGCTCGCCGGGGAAGTTGACGCAGAAGGCGGCCGACTCCAGGACCGGTATGGCCAGCAGCTCGGCCAGCTCCACGAGCGCGGGCACCGCATCCGGGTTACGGCCCAGGTAGGACGTGACGATGAGCGGGTGGCTCGAGCTGGCCAGCGCGGTCGCGATTTCGCGTGTTGTTTCTTCGGTGAGAGCGGCAGGCTCCGCCGGCGGAAACTGGGCGGGATCCACCGCGTAGGGCTCGACCGGCTCCTCCATCACCTCGCGGGGACCGACCAGGTAGACCGGCCCGGCCGGCTCGCTGCGCGCGAGCTGCAGCGCACGGTGGACGAGCTGCTTGACGTTGCGGCCGGTACGGATTTCGTTGTCGTACTTGACGTAGCCGCGCAGGATGCCGCGCTGGTCAGGCACGTCCTGGATCCAGTGGATGAACTCGTTTCGCCCCGCGGGCAGCTCGCCGGTGATCGTGAACGGGGCGGCGCCGGCGAAGATGAGCACGGGGACGCGGCCGCGCATGGCGTTGCTGACCGCGCCGCCGAGGTTCTGGGTGCCCGCATCGACGTGCACGAAGACGGCCTGCGGCTGCCTGGTCACGCTGGCGTAGGCGTGCGCGGCGGACAGCGCGACGGTCTCGTGCGGGCACACGATGAGCCGCGGGAAACCGTCCGCGCGACCTCCGGCGTTAGCCTGGGCCAGCGCCTCGATCAGGCCCGGGTGGTCGCTGCCGAGGTTGGCGAAGATGTACCTGACCCCGGCCTCGGCCAGGGCCTCGAGAAAAGCGGTGCTGGTGGTGTAGGAGCCAGCGGCCACCTATCAGAACCGCCCCGCCGTCTGCATCGACATCGCATGCTCGACCAGGGTGACCAGGGTCGCCTTGGTCGACTCCCGGTTCCGCGCGTCACACGGGATCACCGGCACGTCCGGCGAGATCGCCAGCGCCTCGCTCACGTCCCGCGACCGGTGCGGAAACTGCCCGTGGAACCCGTTGATGCCGATCACGAACGGCAGCCCGGACGCCTCGAAGTAGTCCACCGCGGGGAACGAGTCGGCCAGGCGGCGGGTGTCCACCAGGACGACCGCGCCGATCGCACCCTGGATCAGGTCGTCCCACATGAACCAGAACCGGTGCTGACCCGGCGTCCCGAACATGTAGAGGACAAGATCCTTGTCCAGCGTGATCCGCCCGAAGTCCATCGCCACCGTCGTCGTCGACTTGTCCGGCACGTGCGACAAGTCATCGACATCCGTGCTGGCCACCGTCATGACGGCCTCGGTCGTCAGCGGGGTGATCTCCGACACCGAGCCCACGAATGTCGTCTTACCTACGCCGAATCCACCAGCCACCACGATCTTCACCGACGTCATGGCGGAAGGAGCGTCGGACCTGGGCTGGGCGACGCTAGATCTTACGGAGTCCACTAAGCACCCTTTCGAGCAAATTGAGGTCCGGACGGCCCTCAGAATCATCGCGCTGGTGGATACGGACAAGCCCATCCGCGCCCATATCCGCGATGAGAATCCTGGCCACGCCCAGCGGCAGCCGAAGCACCGCCGACACCTCGGCCACTGACCTCCAGTCCCGGCAGAACTGCAGGATAGCCTGGCATTCTGGCGCCAGCACCGAGAGGTCGCGGGGCTCCAGAACAGTCGCCGTGACCAATGCCTCAATGGCGAGCTGATACCGCGGCTGAGTCCGGCCTCCCGTAACCGTATACGGCCGAACGAGCCGGGTCGCACCATCTTCCTCAGCCCCAAAGCCGAAACCAGAACGTCCTGGTCCCGGCCCTTCATCCCATAGACCGGCCCGTCCCTGCCAGGAACCGGGCAAGCCCACGAACGGCGACTGGTTGTCACCTCGCCCTTGGCCTGCCACTGAAACCTCCGGTCACCGTCGTCCATCACCTGGGATGGCTGCTTGCATGACGCCGCGGGTGGCCGGGGTAAGGACCCGCCCGGCCCGCTCAACCAACAGGGTCATCTCGTAGGCCACAAGCCCGAGATCACAGGTGGACGCAGCGAGTACGGCAAGGCTTGAGCCATTGCTAATCGCCATGATCACCAGCACACCCCGCTGCATCTCTACCACAGTCTGCACCACAGCGCCGCCCTCGAACACGCGCGACGCGCCCTGGGTCAGGCTGGTCAGCCCTGAGGTCACCGCCGCCAGCTGATCGGCCCGCTCTTGCGGGAAACCGGCGCTGAACGCCAGCGGCAGGCCGTCAGAGGACACCACCACGGCGTGAGCCACATCGGGCACCCGCTCCACGAAATTGGTGATCAGCCAGTTAAGGTCCTGCGCTGGGCGCCCTGGCGTGCTCATGGGCACTCCTCTCGTCGCCCGTCCATACAGGTTCCTCCTCGTGTCGCTGTGCCTGGGCCTTGAGCTTTCATCTGGTCCTACGGCTCCTCGATCTGGGGTGCGGCAGCGCGACCATCGCGCACGCCTCGCTGGAAGCTGGCCATGCGGGAACGGGCTGCATCCGGCGACCTGACGGGCGCTTCGGCTTCTGTTTCAGGGCTTCCTGCACTTCCTTGGCCGCCGTTACCGCCGCCCACAGAGCCTGGGACGAGATTAGCCCTCGGAACGCGCCTCGGCAGCCCCGCTTGCGTAGTTTCTCCCGCGGCGGGCGTCGCCACCGCCTGAGCCGCACGCCAGCCCTCGTCCGCGGGTGACGTCCAGCTCTGCGCGGCCGGGGCGGCCTGGGCGCCCTGCGCGGCCTGCGCGGCCTGGGCGCCCTGGGCGCCTTGCGGCCGCTGCGTGGCGCTGAGGGTCTTCCCGCTCCGCCGGAACCAGTCAGACTCTAGCGAGTCGAAGATCGGCAGCCGCTGCTCCTGGCCGGCCGGCGGGACCGTCACCTGCCCGGAGCCATCGGCCGTGTCGCCGTGACCCGGGCCGCCCGCGGCCGCGCTGGCCGCGTCGGCCACGCTCGGCCCGTCGCTGCCGTGGATGTTCTGGCTGCCCATCGGGAACTGCGGGGCCTGCGACCCCAGTCCGGTAAAGGCGGGCATCCTGCTCGGGCCGCCGGAAGCCGGGGTCCGTGGCTCGGCGCCGTCCCTTGAACTCCCTTGATCGCCGACCGCGTTGCCGTTCGACGGCGCGGACGCGTTGCCGTTGCGGACGGGCAGCGCCTTTGTCGGCGGCCCTTCATGGTCGGCCCGGGCGTTACCCAGGTCCCAGCCGTTGCCGGCTGGCTCCCAGTTGTTGCCCGCGGGGGTGCCGCCGACGGGGATGGCGTCCTCGGCGGGCGCCCCCTGGTTCGGCTGGCCGGGTGCGCCGGCGCCCGGGCCGGAAGATCCCGGCACCGCCGGGGAGCCCGGCGCACCCTGAGAGCCCGGCGTCCCGGCGTTCGCAGCGGGGCTGAAGGGCGGGGCCGCGGGAGCGGGGCTCCCGGACGGCGCGGTGGGCGAGAACCTGGGGATCCGCGCGGCCGCCGTGGCCTGGGAGGCCGCGGTGGGCGGGAGGGTCGCGGTGGGCGCGGACAGCGAGGCGGCGGGCCCGTAGTCGTCCGCTTCGAACCGGCGGAGCCGGCCGAGCGGGGGCGCGACCTCGGGCGCCGCTACCGTGTCCGGCAGCCAGATCAGCGCGGTCAGGCCGCCGGCCTGGGCATGCCGCAGCCGGACCCGGACCCCGTGCCGCGCGGCCAGGCGGCCGACCACGAACAGGCCCATCCGCCGGGACACGGCCACGTCGACCACGGGCGGGTTGTCGAGCCGCCAGTTGGCGTGCGACATTTCCTGGTCCGAGATGCCCACGCCGTTGTCGGTGATGTCGAGGAGCACCCCGCCGCTGCTCAGCGGCTGGCCGGACACGTAGACCTGGGTGTCTTCCGGGGAGAACGTGGTGGCGTTCTCCACGATCTCCGCCACCAGGTGGACCACGTCGTTGACGGCCTGGCCGACCACGACGATCCCGGGCTGCACGTTGAGGACGACCCGCTCGTACTGCTCGATCTCGGAGATGGCCGCGCGCAGGACGTCGACCAACGCCACGGGCTGGCTCCACCGCCTGGTCACCTCGTGCCCGGCCAGAACCAGAAGGTTCTCGGAGTTACGGCGCATGCGGGTGGCCAGGTGGTCCAGCCGGAACAGGCTGCTGAGCCGGCCGGAGTCCTGCTCGCTCTGCTCCAGCGAGTCGATCAGCGACAACTGCCGCTCGATCAGCGACTGGCTGCGCCGGCTCAGGTTGATGAACATGGCGTTCAGGTTGCCGCGCAGCATGGCTTCGTCGGCCGCCAGCCGGACCGCCTCGCGGTGAACCTGGTCGAAGGCCCGCGCGACTTCACCGATCTCGTCGGTGGAGGTGACCCCGATCGGCTCGATCTCGACGCCTTCGTCGGTGCCCTCGCTCTGGCTCAGCCTGCGCACCATCTCGGGCAGCCGGTGCCCGGCCACGTCCAGCGCGTCCGTACGCAGCTTGCGCAGCGGGCGGATCAGCGAGCGGGCCACGATCGTCGAGACCAGCAGCACCAAGAGGAGCAGCAGCAGCGTCACGAGGCTGGTAACCAGCAGTTCCGTGGTGGCCTCGGACCTGAGGGTGCTGGCCCGGCTGGAAATGGCCGCGGTCAGCCCGTTGGCGACGGTGCGCGTGTCCTGGATGGTGATCGCCATGTCCTTGTCCCAGGTCCCGGGCTGGATGATCTTAGCCAGCGGGACCGATGGCGAGGTTGTCGCCATCTGCTCAGCCAGGATCTCATCCGAGGACGCCACGTCCACTTGGGAGCCGCTGACCGTGTTGCTGTAGTACTGCTGTTCGGCCGTGTCGCTGGCGGCGTTGAAGTCAGCCAGGTCCGCCTTCGCCTGCTCGGAAGCCTGCTCCAGGTTGGTGAGGTCCTCCGGGCGCAGTGTCCCCTGGGAGATAAGCGCCGCGTACAGGATGGCCCGCTGCGCCGACACCTGGTTCTCGTTCCGCAGCAGGGCGCCCAGCGCGGTGACGTTGCCCTGCAGGTCCGCGTCGTTGGCGCCCGCTCCGATGGCGGCGCTGAACGTATTCGCGGGGGTGATGAGGTTCCCGGTGAAGACCCGGACGACCTCCGACGCGGGGAACAGCGTGCCGACAACGCCCTTGCGCACGTTCGTCAGGTCGTTGATGCTCGCCAGCACCGCGTCGAGGGCCTGCTTGGTGCCCGGCTGGTACCCAGCCGCCACCGTGACGCCCGCGGAGTCGCTGATGACCGCCTTCGCAGCGCTATCGGTGGCGGCCTGTGCCTGCTTGAGCGCGGTGGGCAGGGGGGCGCCGGTCGGGCGGGTCGTCGCGTTAGTCGCCGCGTACGCGACGGAGGCGTCGAGTTCGTCCTCCAGCGCCTGGCTGAGGTTGATCGTGTCGGCGTTGAGCTGCGCGAGGTGCACGACGCGCCCGGTCGCCTGCCAGTTGCTGACGTCCCCGTAGATGGTCAGCGCACCGAGCACCGCCGCGGTCAGCGTCGGGACCGCGATCACGGCGGCCAGCCGCCAGCGGACGCGCCAGTTGGCCAGGGCGAACCGAGACCGGGACGAGGCCGGCTTTCTCGGATGCGGGTGGGTGGCCCGGACCATGCTGGCCGCGGGCGGTAGGCCCGGCGGCGTCTGGGTCGCCCCGGCGTTCCCCTGTCCCCCGGTCGTGGCCGGGACCTGCCCGGCCGGGGTCTGCCCGGCGGCGACCTGCGGACCCGTGCTCGCTGGGTCCAGCCTGCCATCGCCCGCAGCGCTTCCTCCCGCTAGAAGCCCTGAACCTCCCCCGTCGGCTTGCCCTCCGTTGACGGCCCCGGTCGCACCAGTTGTATCGCCGGGATTCGTCACCGATCGTCTACGCACTACGTTCGCACCTCGCATCGGCCAGCCTGACCAGCACGCATGCAGGGATAAGACGGCACAAGCCGCTCATCATACGCACCCCTCTTTCCCTCGCAACGATCGCCGCTGCTCGGGTCAACAGGGCGGCCGAGGCCACACTCTCGCGTTACAAAACGGGTAAGGACATATAATCATCTTCTGGCCTGCTGCCACGGGGCATTCGCTAGTAAACCGGCGAGATCTTCCCGGAGCAGGTTACCGCGCGGTGTCACCGGGTCATGGCCGATCTGCATCTTAGCGCTATTCGGTGACACAGTAGTAACTCCTCGTATAGTACCGCCCTCCGGGCACCCTGTCCGGTGACCAGCGTCAGCGACTCGGCGAACAGCCCCACCATAAGGGACATAACGGGCCGTGTCCGGCCCTGCGCTCGCTCGAGCCTAAGGCCATGGCCTCCACGTCGTGGCGATGACCCGGTACGCTATCCGCCGACTAATCAACCCATAATGATGATAATTACGCGCCGATTAATATCTCATTAGGATTACCCCAATAGCGCCCCCGTCACCCAGAAGGACTACTCGCCAGGGCACTACTGGGTGGGACCAGGCCCGAGTCCGAGTTCCCTGGCGATGAGCATCCGCTGGACCTCCGAGGTCCCCTCGCCAATCTCCAGGACCTTCGCGTCACGGTAGAAGCGGCCGACCGGGAACTCGTTCATGAAGCCATAGCCGCCGAATACCTGGGTGGCGGCCCGCGCGTTGTCCATCGCCGCGTTCGAGGCGGTCAGCTTGGCGATCGCGGACTCCTTCTTGATCGGCTGGCCTGCCACCAGCCGGGCCGCGGCGTCATACCAGGCCAGCCGGGCCGCGTGCACCCGTGCCTCCATGTCGGCCACGGTGAACTGGATCGCCTGGTGCTGCTCGAGGCGGCGGCCGAACGCCTCGCGCTGCCTGGCGTACCTGACGCATTCGTCCACGCACCCCTGGGCCAGGCCGGTGGCCAGCGCCGCGATCGCCACCCGGCCCTCGTCCAGGATCTGCAGGAACTGGGCGTAGCCCCGGCCGCGCTCGCCGAGCAGGTTCTCCGCCGGGACCCGGCAATCGTCGAAGGACAGTTCCCTGGTGTCGGAAGCGCACCAGCCCACCTTGGAGTACTCGGGCCCGGGGACGAACCCGGGGGTTCCGGCCGGGACGATGACCGAGGAGATCTCCTTGCGGCCGCGGTCGTCGCGGCCGGTGATGGCGAGGACCGTCACCATCGAGGTGATCGAGGTACCCGAGTTGGTAATGAACGACTTGGTGCCGTCCACCACCCACTCCCCATCCTCCAGCCGGGCGGTCGTGCGCATGCCGCCGGGGATGTCGGACCCGCCGCCGGGCTCGGTCAGGCCGAACGCGGCCAGCCGCTCGCCCGTGCACAGGTCGGGCAGCCACCGGCGGCGCTGTTCGGGGGTGCCGAACCGGTAGATGGGCATCGCGCCGAGCGACACCCCGGCCTCCAGGGTGATCGCGACCGACGAATCCACCCGGGCTAGTTCCTCCAGGGCCAGGCAGAGGGCGAAATAGTCGCCTCCCATGCCGCCGTACTCCTCGGCGAACGGCAGCCCGAACAGGCCGAGCTTGCCCATCTTGGCCACGATGTCGTAAGGGAACTCACCGCGCTCGTAGTAGCCGCCGATGACAGGCGCGACGACCTCGCGGGCGAACTGGGCGACGGAGTCCCGCAGCTCCTGCTGCTCTGGCGCGAGCTGATAACTGACCATAAGGACACCTTCGCATAGCGGGGGGTCAGGGGGTCGGCCCCCCCCGAGTAGCACCTACCGCTGCGAATCTCCCGCCCGCGGCGGTAGTCTAACGGGGGCCGATACCCCAACATGAAAGCGAGAACATGGCCAGCCTGAGCTGCCCCGATTGCGGCGTCAAGGTCCAGCCGGAGGATCTGATCTGCTTCAGGTGCGGCGCTAACCTGCCGCACATCCCCGGACCCGATGACGACGTGCTGACGCCGACCATCTCGCAGCGGTTCATCGCGGCCGGGTCCGACCCCGCGGCCTTCTGCCCGAACTGCGGCACCGCTGTCGCCGACGCGGCCGACGTGGTCTGCTCCACCTGCGGGGATCCGCTGCCGACCGGACGGCGCCGTCGCATCTCGCCGGTTGTCATGCGGATCACCTTCCCCACCGGCAACGTGGACATCCCGGCCGGAACGTCGGTCATGCTCGGCCGGGATCCGGCCGAGTCGCTCGTGGCCGCGGCCTTCGCCCGCTTCGACAACGTGTCGCGGCGGCACGCCACGGTCCAGGTGGACGACGCGGGGCACGCCACGATCAGGGACGAGGGCTCGACCAACGGGACCTACGTCAACGACGACCGGGTACTGCCCGGCGCGGAGGTCCGGCTGGTCGACGGGGACCGGGTCCGGCTGGCCGCGGACGTGACCGGCAGCGTCTCGCTGCCGCAGGCTGAGCCCGACCCCTCCGGGCTCAGCCGCAACGGCGTGGGCTAAGACGATGAGTGACCTGCTGGTCGTCTCGCTCCGGCCGGAGCCCGGGCAGTACCGGCGCTAAGGGTAAAAGAGCTCCGCCTTGGCCCGCATGGTCAGCGGGGACTGACCTTGACAGCACGGACGAAAGCGTCAAAAGTGGCGGGCTAGGGGTTTCTTCCCGGAAAAGACCTGGGGGTGTCATGGTCCGGAAGATGGCGGCCGAGCTACTTGGGACGGGGCTGCTGGTCTATTTCGGGGTCGGCGTTGCCACCCTGTCATTCGGATTCGGCACCGCAGGGCTCAGTTTCGCCGCCGGGGTCGTCGCCACGGCTCTCGCGTTCGGCCTCGTGCTGCTGGTCCTCGCCTATGTGCTCGGGCCCATCTCCGGATGCCACATCAATCCGGCCGTCACCATCGGCGTCTGGCTTTCCGGCCGGATCCCTCTGGCCGAGGCCGTCATGTACTGGGTCGCTGAGTTCGTGGGCGCCATAATCGGAGCCTTGCTGCTGTGGGGTACGTTCAGTGCCTCACCCCTCTACAGCAGGTCAAGGACGGGCCTGGGCACGAATGGCTGGGGCGCCGCGAGCCATATCCACATTAACGCGGGAGGTGCCTTCCTGGTCGAGGTGGTCATGACCGCCCTTTTCGTCTTCGCCGTGCTCACCGCCACCAGCAAGACCGCGAATGCCGCGACCGCGGGCATAGTCATCGGCCTGTCCCTCACGGTGGTCCATCTCATCGGAATCCCGATCACGGGCACTTCGGTGAACCCGGCTCGCAGCCTCGGTCCCGCCCTCATCGTCGGCGGGACCGCCCTGAGCCAGGTATGGCTGTTCATCGTCGCGCCGCTGGTCGGCGGCGCCGTGGCGGCGGGCCTGCACAGAGTGCTGTACCCAGAGACGCCAATCGAGCCGCTAGCCTCCGGTGAGCTGGGCTCTTAGCGCTCGCTGTCCAGCGTGGCCACCTGGGCCGCCTCGTACCGGTCCCCCGCGACCGCCTCCGCGGGCACGGCGGCCTCGACCGCGGCCAGTTCGTCCGCGCTCAGCGTCAGGTCGAGCCCTTTCAGCGCCTCGGCCAGCCGCTCCCGGCGCTTGGTCCCGATCAGCGGGATGATGTCCTCGCCGCGGGAGGCCACCCAGGCGATCGCCAGCTGGGCGGCGGTTGTCCCGTGGTCCGCGGCGATCGCCTCGAGCGTGGCGAGCAGCTCCAGGTTCCGCACGTGGTTTTCGCCGGCGAACCGGGGGAAGCGGGTCCGCGGGTCGCCCGGGGCCAGCCTCGCGGTGGCGCTGCTCAGCAGGCCACGCGACAAGATGCCGTAGGCCGTCACGCTGATGCCCAGCTCCCGCACGGCGGGCAGGATCTCCGCCTCGATGCCCCGGCTCATCAGCGAGTACTCGATCTGCAGGGCGGCGATCGGATGGACGGCGTGCGCCCGGCGGATGGTCTGCGCGCCCACCTCGGACAGGCCGATGTGGCGGACGTACCCGGCCTGGATCATTTCCGCGATCGCCCCGACCGTGTCCTCGATCGGCACCCGCGGGTCGAGCCGGGCGGGCTGGTAGAGGTCGACGTAGTCGGTGCCGAGCCTGGTCAGGGTGTAGGCCAGTGAGTTCTTCACCGCGACCGGGCTGGCATCGTGCCCGATGAACGCGCCGGACGGGTCTCGCTGGCCGCCGAACTTTACCTGTACGAACACGCTGTCCCGGGGGATCTCGCGGAGCGCGTCGCGGAGCAGCAGCTCGTTGTGGCCCATGCCGTAGAAGTCGCCGGTGTCGAGCAGCGTGATCCCGGCGTCGAGGGCGGCGCGGATCGTGGCGATGCTCTCGTGGTCGTCGGCCTGGCCGTAGATGCCCGACATGCTCATCAAGCCGAGCCCGGCCCGGGACACCACCGGCCCGCCGCGGCCCAGCGTGGTCGTCTCCATCACGCCTGCACCTTACCGGGGCCGGTGGCCAAGACGCGCCGGCCGGTAGGGTCGGGGCGTGACGGAGATCGTCCTCGCGTCGGCCTCACCGGTCAGGCTCGCGGTGCTGCGGGCGGCCGGGCTCGAGCCCAAGGTCATGGTCAGCGGCGTGGACGAGGCCGCGTTCTCGGCCGGCACGCCCGCCGAGCTGGCCGGGTTGCTCGCCCGGGCCAAGGCGGCCGAGGTCGCGTCCGGCCTGCCGGACGGGCTGGTCATCGGCTGTGACTCGCTGCTCGACCTGGACGGGCGGGCGCTGGGCAAGCCCGCCTCGGTCGCCGAGGCGGTGGCCCGGTGGCATGAGATGTCGGGCCGGACCGGGACCCTGGTCACCGGGCACTGCGTGATCAACGCGGCCACCGGCGAGCAGGCCGCGGAGGTGGCCGCGACCACGGTGCGGTTCGGCACGCCGTCCGCGCAGGAGATCGCCGCCTACGTAGCCTCCGGCGAGCCGCTCGCGGTGGCCGGGGCCTTCACGCTGGATGGCCGCGGCGGCTGGTTCGTGGACGGCATCGACGGCGATCACGGCAACGTGCTCGGCGTCTCGCTGCCGCTGCTCCGCAGGCTGCTGGGCCGCCTGGGATTCGGCGTGACCGAGCTGTGGGCCTGACGGCGGACTGGCGCACTACCCTATAAGGGGAGCGATAGGCAGCAAGCCAACGAGCGCGAACGATTTCGTACGGACCGGACGGATGCATGGAACCCGAATTCACCGTGCTGGACAGCCTGCGCAAGGCGGTCGAGGCGATGCCCGACGACGTGCCGCTCCGCCTGCACCTGGCGACGATGCTGATGCAGGCCGGCCAGCGGGACGAGGCGGTCAGGCAGATCGGCGCGGTCCTGCAGCGCGACCCGGGCAACGCGAAGGCGCTCGGCATGCTGCGGGACCCCGGGCCTGAGCCGGCCGCGGCCGCGGGCCAGCCGCTGGCCGATCCCCCGGTCATTTCTCCCGAACGACCCGGGGTGCCTGCCCCGCCGCCGCTCGGCGCCTCCCGGCCGGACGCCGACCCCGGGTCGCATCCGGGCGAGGCGGGCAAGACGTCGCACTATGACTGGTCGCAGGCCGAAGACGAGTTGCGCGACGTGCTGCCCGCGATGTTCGTCGGCGACGGGGACGCGGCGGATTCGGCCTCGGCGGGCATCGACGAGGCGGACGCGTACGACGCCGAACAAGCCGGCCTGACGCTCGCCGACGTGGCCGGCATGGCCGAGGTGAAGCAGCGGCTGGAGGCAGCCTTCCTCGCCCCGATGCGCAACCCGGACCTACGCCGGCTTTACGGCAAGTCGCTGCGCGGCGGCCTGCTGCTCTACGGGCCGCCGGGCTGCGGCAAGACGTTCATCGCCCGCGCGGTGGCGGGCGAGCTCGGCGCCAGCTTCATCGCGGTGTCCTTCGCCGACATCATCGACATGTTCGTCGGGCAGAGCGAGCGGAACATCCACGAGCTGTTCGAGGTCGCCCGGCGGAACGCGCCGTGCGTGCTGTTCCTTGACGAGGTGGACGCGATCGGGCAGAAACGCTCGCAGCTGCGGCACACCCCGATGCGCAGCGCGGTCAACCAGCTGCTCCTGGAGCTGGACGACGTCTCGGGCAACAACGAGGGCGTCTTCCTGCTGGCGGCCACCAACCACCCGTGGGACGTGGACAGCGCGCTGCGCAGGCCCGGCCGGTTCGACCGGACCCTGCTGGTCCTGCCGCCCGACGCGGCCGCGCGCGAGGGGGTGTTCCGGTACCACCTGAAGGGCCGCCCGGTCGCGGGCATCGACCTGGCCAAGCTGGCCAAGTCGACCGACGGGTACTCCGGCGCCGACATCGCGCACATCTGCGAGACGGCCGCCGAGCGGGCGCTGATGGATTCGGTCCGCCGCGGCGAGCCGCGGATGATCGGCACGCCAGACCTCGAGGCGGCCATCGCCGAGGTCAAGCCGTCCCTCGGCGCGTGGTTCGACGTAGCCCGCAACGTGGCGCTGTTCGCCAACGAGGGCGGAACCTACGACGACCTGGCCGCCTACCTGCGTAAGCGCCGCCTGATTTGAGCGCCCAGTTATGACAGCAGCGTTATGAGGGCACGGGCGTGATCGAGCTCAGGCAGGAGCTGGCGCGGGCATCGGCGATGCTCGACGTCAGGCGTTTCGATGAGGCGTCCGAGCTGCTGGCCCGAGTGGTCTCAGCCGAACCGGAGAGCAGCCGGGCCTGGTGCCTGATGGCCCGCGCGCACCTGGGCGCGGACCGCTACACCGAGGCGGTCAGCGCCGCCAGGCGGGCGGCGGCCCTCGATCCGGCCGACGAGTGGCCGCACCGGCTGGCCAGCAACGCCCTGGTCCACGTGGGCAACTACGGGGACGCGCTGCGGGCGGCGTACGAGGCGTGCCGCCTGGCGCCCGGCTACTGGCAGACGCACGTGTGCGTGGCGCAGGCCGCGCTGGCCGCCCAGCGGCTGGACATCGCCACCGAGGCGGCGGCCCGCGCCCGCGGCCTGGCCCCGAACGAGCCGGACGTGCACTTCCTCTCCGGCAAGGTGAGCCTGGCCCGCAGCGACCTGGCCGGCGCCCGCGAGCATCAGGAACGGGCCCTGGCGCTCGACCCCGGGCACAGCGGCGCGATGAACGAGCTTGGCCGGATCAGGCTCAGGCGGCACGACACGGCGGGAGCGATCAGGCATTTCATCAGCGCCGCCCGGGCCACCCCGGACGAGCGCATCTACAGCAGGAACATCGACGTGGTGCTGCTGCGCACGGTGTCGCGAACGATCTACATGTTCACGCTGATCGCGCTGATCCTGATCTGGATTCCCGCGGTTACGCACGTAGACCGGCTGCCGTTCGTGATCGCCCTCGGCGCGCTGGCGATGGTCACCGCGATCTGTTTCGCCTGGATGGTGCTGCGGCTGCCGCGAGAGGCGCGCCTGCTGGTGCGCCGGACGCTGCGTGCCCCGCGGGTCGCGGCGGCGCTGGCCCTGGCGCTGGGCGGGGTGGCGGTGGCGTTCGGCCTGGTCGCGTTCACCCCCGAAGCCGACCTGGCCCAGGTCCTGCCGGTGGCGGTCGTGATCACCGTGGCGGCCCGGCTGGCCGCGTTCGCCGCCCTCCGCGGGGCAGTGAGAAAACACTAACCGCGGTGGCCGGGCTCCGCTTGCCTCGGCGGGGACAGGCTCGTCGTCTTGGTCGTGCCAGCGAACGGAGCGGACGGACCGCAGCGCCAGCACGGCCGCGCTGCTCAGCAAGCCGTAGACGGCGCCCACGCCGAAGACCGCCGACGGCCCGACCGCGGCGGCCAGCGGCCCGTCGATCGCGTACCCGATCACGCCGATGCCGCACGGTGATCACCCACAGCCAGGTCCGTGACCGGAATTCCGTCCAGCCCTCGGCCATGTCACGCAGCAATGACTCAACTTAAGCCGACCTGGCGGACGGAAATCGCCCGCAGACCCGCCATTGGCGGGCCGAGAGAATTATTTCGTTTATCTATCAGAATTCTTGAGTTAGATAGACTCAATTCTGATTGTCTTGCCGCCTGGGCCCGGCGTGGTGTGACGGACCGAGGCTCGGCGACAACGGAAGCGCCGGGCCTCGATCGAGCAGCTCGGGCCGTAGGTCGCGGCGCACCGCGAGAAGGCGCTGCGGGAATGAACCCGTCGCCGAGAACGTCTCGGTGAAACCGGCCACCCTGGCGTGCCTTGCGGCCACTCCCTCCCCAACCGCTCCCTCCCCAACCGCCCGCACCCGCCAGCGGCGCGTGAGCAAGGTGGCGTGTGGGACGAGAGAGGCGCCGACGGCGGGTCCGACACCAGCCGTCGAAACCAAGCCCCGTCCCAGACCCTAACAATTCCGGCAAAAGCCGCATAACTGCGGCGCTCCCGCAGACCCAGAAACACATGAATGTGGCAACGTACCCGCTCTAGCGGGTACGTTGCCACATTCATGCCGGCCGGTGACCGCTAGGAGGCGCCAGCAACGGTGCCGGTGAGGTCCGGGTGAGCGGCGCACAGGTCCTGGATGGCCGTGGCGGTGGATTCCGGGGCGACGCCCGCGGTGATGTCGAGCAGCGCCCGGGTAGCGAAACCGGCCCGCGCCGAGTCGGCCGTGGTCGCGTGCACGCGGCATCACCGGTGCGACTGGCGTCCGGCTGGCTCTCGGCGGGGCCTATGGCCGGATCCGTGTGGCAGGCGTCCGGGCGGTGCGGATTCTGCTTCACTAGGGGGCATGCACCCGAACGACCGTTCACGGCTGACGTTCATGATCCGTTACGCTCTCCGTCACCCCGGGCGCATCGTGCCGCACGGCCGCCGCCTGGCCCGCGACGCGGCACTGCGGCTGAAGAACCGCGACCACGTGAGCTACTACCGCGCAGTGATGAAGTCGGACGCGGCCCGCAGTGACGAGGGCGCGGTCGGCAGCCACACGCACGAGTCCTGGCTCAAGATCGGCCAGATGCAGTTCGACTACCTCGTCTCGCACGGCCTCAAGCCAGGCATGCGGATGCTCGAGATCGGCTGCGGGAACCTGCGGGCCGGCCGCCTGTTCATCGACTACCTGGACGCGGGCGATTACTACGGGATCGACATCTCCCCTGACATCCTGCTGGCCGCGCAGCGCACGCTGGCCGAGGTCGGCCTGCCGGACAAGTTGCCGCACCTGACCCTGGTCCAGGACCTGAAGCTGGCGTTCCTGCCCGCCGGGTACTTCGACGTGGTGCACGCGCACAGCGTGTTCTCGCACTCCCCGATCGAGATCATCGAGGAATGCCTGGCGCACGTCGGGCGGGTCATGAAGCCGGACGGTTTCTTCGACTTCACCTTCGACCGGACAGAGGGTGCCGAGCACCAGGTACTGTGCGAGGACTTCTACTACCGGACCGAGACCCTGGTGGCGTTGGCCGACCGGTACGGCCTGACCGGACAATTCATGACAGACTGGGAAGAACTTCCGCATCAGCAGTCCAAACTGCGCATCACCCGGCGAGCCGAGTTACGATACATCTCGATCACTTAGTCGGGCGGAAGGAATGTCATGAAAACGACCGACGGGGACTCTGGGGCGCCAGAGGTGCAAGGGGCGTCAGAGGGCCAGGACATGATGCCAGGGCAAGTCGCGGCGCGGGGGCAGGACACGGCGGGAGGACGCTCGGCTGCCGCAGCGGGAAGCAGCGTGGCGACCCGGGCTTCGGACCGGGAGCGGGACGCCGTGGTGCAGCGCGTGCAGGACGCGTTCGCCGAAGGCCGCCTGGACGACACCGAATTCGACGAGCGCACCAGGGCCGCCCTTACCGCCCGCACGCATGCGGAACTGGACGCCCTGCTCGGCGACCTGCCCGCGGCGACGGCGGCGCCCGGCAGCGCCGCCGCGGTTCCCGGCCGCGGTCCCGGCCGGTTCGCCATCGCGCTGAAGAGCTCGGTCCGGCGGGCCGGGCGCTGGCGGGTGCCGGAACGTTACACGACCGTCGTCTACAAGGGCGGCGGCTGGCTCGACCTGCGGGCGGCCGAGCTCAGCGGCCCGGTCACCACGTTCGTGGCGGTGGCCTACAAGTCCCGGGTGACGATCCTGGTGCCGCCCAGCGTGCGGGTCGAGATGACCGGCTTCGGCGTCACCCAGGGCCTGGCGGACGAGGAGGACCCCGGCTACCGCCTGCCGGCGGACGCCCCGGTGATCCAGGTGCGCGGCATCGCCTACAAGGGCACGGTAGAGATCGCCACCCGCCCGCCCGAGCGTCCCGCCCTGCGCGGGTAGCCGCCCGTCGGCGGGCCCACCTCGCCGGACGTGGAATGATGGTCGCCGTGACGTGGAAAGCCCCGGACGTGGAGCGGCCGCAGGGACCGCTGGCTGGCCCCGAGCGCCCGATGCTGCAGGCGTTTCTCGACTGGCACCGTGCGACGCTGCTCTACAAGTGCGCCGGCCTGACCGGCGAGCAGATGGCCGGCCGGACCGTGCCGCCGTCAGACCTGTCGCTGCTCGGGCTGGTGCGGCACATGACCAAGGTGGAGCGGACGTGGTTCCGCCAGCGGTTCGCGGGCAAGCCCGTCGACGATCTGTTCGGTGGCGGCAAGACGGCCGATTTCGAGCGCGTCGACCCGGCTCGGGCGGCCGCCGACTACGCCCGGCTGACCGAGGAATTCAAGCTCGCCGACGCGGCCGTGGCCCACGCCTCCCTGGACGACACCTTCGTCCACGGCAACGAGCTCATGTCGTTGCGGCTCATCTACCTGCACATGATCGAGGAGTACGCGCGGCACCTCGGCCACGCCGACCTGCTGCGCGAGCAGATCGACGGCGCCACCGGCGAGTGACTGGATGCACTGACCGGCGTCACGGGCCGTCGGCCGCGGGCTTCCCGGTGTAGACCGCGCGGGGGCGCAACGGCCCGGGCCCGGCGTAGGCCTCGAGGGCGTGGGCGATCCAGCCCGCCGTCCTGGCCACCGCGAATATCGCCTCCCCGGCGCCCCTGACCATGCCCGCCACCCGGGCCAGGGTGGCGATCGCGAAGTCGATGTTCGGCTCGGGCAGGGCCTTCTGGCGGACCTCCGCGAGCACGGCGTCGGCCACCGCGAGCTGGCCCGACTTCGGCGCGGCGCGGCGCACCAGGTCGAGCAGCAGCACGGCGCGCGGGTCGCCGCCGCGGTACACGAAGTGCCCGAAGCCAGGTACCTTTTCACCCCGGCGGAGCAGTTCGGCCACCACCCGGGGAACGTCATCCGGGCTGCTGGCCGCGGCCAGCAGCGTCTCCGCGCCGAGTGACGCCCCGCCGTGCAGCGCCCCGCTCACCGCGCCCAGGCCGGTCCCGACCACGGCGTACGGATCGGCCCGCACCGAGGCGGCGGCCCGGGCGGCCAGCGTCGAGGCGGCGAGCTCGTGATCGGCCAGAAGCACCAGCGCGGCGGACACCGCGCGCAATAGCCCCGGGCTGGCCCGGCGGTCGCACAGCCGCGACCAGAGGCGCTCGGCGACCGGGTCGCCCGGACCTGGGGTGCACGGACCTGAGGTGACCGTCGAGGGCAGGCAGTCCACCATGCCGGCGATGATGCTCCGTCCGGCCGCGGTCACGGCGGCCGGGTCGAGCTGGAGCCGGAGCGGATCGGTCGCCGCCATCGCCGGGACGATCACCTGGAGCCGTTCGAGCGGCAGCGTCCCCGCGGGCAGCGCGGCCTGCGCGGCCCGCCCCGCGGCCAGCGCAGCGGGCCTGGCCTGCCACGGCTCCCGCGCGGGCCTGAGCTCGCCGGTCCAGAGCAGCTCGGCGACCTCCTCGAAGGGGCGGCTGACCGCGAGGCGGGTAGCGTCCAGGCCGCGGAAACGGAGGCGGTCGCCGGTGATCTCGGTGATGGCCGACTCGACCGTGATGTCCGCGACGCCGGGCGGCCGCCGCGGCCGCCCCCGCCTGGCCAGCCGATCCACCTCGTCGGCATTGAAGAGGCTGGCCCGGCCGTCTGCGGCCTTGCCGCGGCTGAGCACGCCACGGCTGACGTACGCATAGAGGGTGGCGGGCTTGACGCCGAGCCGCCGGGCAGCCTCGGCGGCGGTCAGGAAGTCGGCCATGGCTGCCACCCAGTTCGTTCGGAATATTGAATTTAATCAATATTGATGAGTGTCCGCCTTTTGTCAATCTTGTCCCAGGCCGACGGCCTGAACCAGATCGCCGCAGCGGCCGTGTCAGGTACGGCGGGGGGAACATCCCGGGACGGCAGGCGACCGCGGTGGCGGCCCGGGATGACGAGCGGGTCGGAGGGGAATGCCGTGTTTCCTGTGGCCGCTGTTGCCGCTGCGGGTTGGCTGTTGCTGTTCATCGTGCTGCTGGTCGTTCCGCCGGCGCCGAGGCCGCGCCGGGACGGCGGCCTGAATCGTGGTACTGCGCCGATGCTGCCATCCGCCGGCGACGAGCCGCCGGCGGTGATCAGCCTGCTGACCGGGAAGCTCGACAAGCTCGGGTTCCGGGCCACCCTGATCGACCTCGCCGCCCGCGGCTGGTTCCGGGTGAGTCCGCCGGCCGGGCCAGCAGGACAGGGGCCGGCGGGACAGGACCCAGCAGGACAGGCCAGAGCATGGGGACCGGCGGGACCGGCCATGTGCGTGGTGCCCGCGGAGACGCCGGCCGGGCCGCTCGCGCCGTTCGAGCGGCGCGTGGTGGCGCACGTGGCGCTGCGAGCGGGCGCCCGCGGGGAGGTTCCCGCCCCTGCCCTGTCGGACGGCTTCGAGGGCGGGGAAACCGACTTCATGAAGGCGTTCCGCGAGGAGGTCGACGCCGACGCGCGCCAGCGCGGGCTGACCAGGCCCCGGCTCAGCGGGCGCCGGATCGGCCTGCTGTGCTTGCTGCTGCTGATCCCGGCCGGAGCGCTGCTCGCCGCCGCTGCGGCCGCGCACAAGCACGGCGCGCTGGCCTACGCGGGCCTGCCCTATTTCGTCGGGTGCTGGGTCACCATCGGCGTCGGGACCAGGCGGCGCCGCAGCGCGGCCGGGCAGGAGGCGCTGGACCGGTGTCGTTCGGCCGTCGCGGGGGCACCCGGCGGCGCTGCCAGCCTGGCCGTCTTCAGCGGCGGGGGACGGGTGCTGGCCTACGCGGCCGCCCTCGGTGTCGCGCCCGCCGCGGTGGCGGTCTTCGCCCAGGGCAGTACCAGCGTGGCATGGTCCAGCTTCCGCGGAAGCTGGCAGCAGATCGAGATCGAGACCATCACCTGGCCCTGGCCGCGGGCCATCGTCGTCCTGGTGGCGATCATCGTCGGCCCGGTCCTGTACTTCTGGGCGGCGATCTGGCTCGGCACGCACGGCATGGTGGCGCAGGCCGGAGAACTCGTCGGCCTGACCGTGGCGGCCGTCATTGCCGGCGTCCTCGTGTGGCTGTCGCGCCGGACGCTATTCCCGCGGATCGCCGAGTTCGACGGCCAGGTGATCAGGCAGTGGATGGTCAAGGGCGGCGATGAAAGCCCGGACGAGTACCACGTCGCGATCGACGACGGGACGAGCGCCAAGGCGTGGGACTTTACCATCGGTAGCGAGCCGTACCGGCTGCTGACGCCGGGCACGTTCGTACACGCCCGGGTGAACCTGCGCAACCGGGCCCAGGAGACGGTGGAGCCGGTGGAGCCGCCCGCCGTCGCGCGCCCGCTCGCGAAGGTCGCGGCCGAACAGCAGCGGGCCGCCACCGGGGGCCTGCCGGACCCGGCCGCCCTGGTGACGGCCGACGAGGCGGCCTGGATCCTGGGCGGCCCGGTCCAGGGTAATCACCTCAGCAGCCCCGTCGGCCGGGCGATGACCTGGCAGCCGGCCAGGAAGGCCGAGCCCGTGCTGCGGATCGACGTGCGCGACACGGGACGCCCGCCAGGCAGCCAGACCGCGGCGCAGACTGGATGGCCCGTTCCCGGAGTGGCGGACGGCTATCTGCTTGGCGACAAGACCGTGCTGTACGCGGGCGCGTGGACCGTGATCATGAGCATCCGCGGCACGGTGCCCGGCGGGAACGGAGCGTCGCTGATCCGCCTGCTCCCGCTGGTAGAAGCGCGGCTCCGCGAGATGGCGGCCCGGGCGGGGCACGAGCCCGGTTAGGGATGCTGAGGCCGGCTTCGTTCGGGATAATTGATTTTAATCAATATTGACCGTAGTTGATCATTTCGTCAATCTGGGTGTATGCCATCGATCCACTTTCTTGACGTGACCAACCGGGACGGAGTGCAGACCGCGCGGACGGGGTTGTCGAAGTTCGGCAAGGTGATGGTCAACTTCTACCTGGGGCGGCTGGGCGTGGCGCAGTCCGAGATCGGGTTCCCGTTCCTGTTCCACGAGGTGCCCTACGTCCGGGCCTGCCTGGCGCTGGCGGAGGCGGGCGCGTTCGGCGGCCTGCGGCTGTCCGGCTGGTGCCGGGCCGTCCCGGCCGACGTCGAGGCCGCCGTTTCGGTCCGGGCCGCCGGGACGGGCCTGCGGCATTACAACCTGTCGATCTCCACCTCGGACCAGATGATCGCGCACAAGTTCCGCGGCAAGCTGGACCGCACCGCGATCATCAAGGAGATGACGGCGGCCGTCGCGGTGGCCCGGGAGGCGGCGCGTCGTGCCGGAGGCACGCAGGGTGCAGGGTGTGCCGGAGGCGCGCAGGGTGCAGGGTCGATAGGGGTCAACGCCGAGGACGGGTCGCGGACCGACGACGGGTACCTGCTCGAGTTCGCGCTCGCGGCCAGGGACGCCGGCGCGTCACGGGTGCGGTACTGCGACACCACCGGCGGCGACTCCCCCGGGCGGATCAGGGAGCGGTTCGCCAAGCTCGCCTCCGCCGCTGGCATCCCGGTCGAGACGCACTGCCACAACGACCTGGGCATGGCCGTGGCGAACTCGGTGTCAGGCGCGCTCGGCGACCTCGACGCCGGCCAGGACGCCTGGATCAACACGTGCGTGAACGGGATCGGCGAGCGGGCCGGCAACGCCGACCTGCTGTCCTGCATCCTGGCGTTCCGGTACGGGTTCGGGATCAGCGAGACGGCCGCGATCGGGGATCCGGTCGATCTGTCCTGGGCCCGGCGGTTCGGTCTGTGGGCGGCGTACGCGTTCGGGCAGCCGCTGCCGCCCGCCTGGCCCGGGGTCGGCCGCAACGCGTTCGCGCACGAGTCGGGCATCCACGCCGACGGGGCGCTGAAGGACCGGGCGAACTACGAGCTTTACGACGATTCGGTGCTCGGGCCGTTCCCCTCCGACTGGCATGCGCGCGCGGGCCGGGTGGTGCTGACCGGCGAGTACGGCGGCAAGGCGGGGTTCCGGCACGTGCTGGACGGGCTTGGGGTTAGTGTGGCGGCGGACGAGGAGAACCTGGTGTTCTCCCTGGTCCAGCTGTGCGCGTCCGCCACCGGCAAGCCGCTGACCGACGACGAGCTGCGGCTGATCGCCGGGTACCCCAGGCAGCTGGCGCTGCTGTTCCCCGGGCAGGTTCCCGGCCAGTAGGCGGAGTCGGTGGCGCACCGGGTACGTAAGAAGGTAACCGGGGGCCCACCGACACCGGAGCAGGGTTACGTGGGTGAGCCGGCCGCTGCGCCGGTCGCCTGGTCCTGGCCCCAGCGCGCGATCGCGGCGTCCAGGTCGAGCGGGAGGATCATGTCGCCGTCGGCCGTCTCGGCGGCCCAGTCCTCGGCCGGCACCCGCCACATGACCTCGAACTCGATGCCGCTGGGGTCCTTGGCGTACAGCGACTTGGACACCCGGTGGTCGCTCTCCCCCACCAGCGCGCCGGCCGCCGCCAGCCTGGCCCGCGTGTCGGCCAGGTCGGCCAGCGTGCCGACCTCCCAGGCCAGGTGGTACAGCCCAGGGTTCTCCGGGCGATCGGGGGCATGGCCGGTGCCGATCTCGAAGAGGCCGAGGTCGTGGTCGTTGGCCGAACCCGGGGCGCGCAGGAACGCGGCGCGGCCGGGGACCTCCAGCCGGACCTCGAAGCCGAGGGTGGTTCGGTAGAAGTCGACGGTCCGGTCCAGACCGTGAACATACAAGACAGCGTGGTTCAAGCGCCGGACAGCCATCTGCGCATCCTTCCTTCGGTGCATCGCTAGCTGTTGCAATTCCCGGCGGACGGCCGTCATTCCCGTGCGGTCTTAACGTGCGGCCCGCTGCGCGGCGGGCCGAGCGGACCGGAATTTACCGGATCTGGCCGCGCTGGCGGCGGCGGAGCTCGCGGTACCGGCGCCGCTGGGACTCATCGAGCATCAGCCAGGCTCCCGCGGGGATGGCGATGGCGACGACAATGAGCAGGCCTACTAGCCAGAAGGGGATACCGAAGACCAGCAGGAACAGGCCCACGGCGACCCCTGCGATGCCCCACTTCATGTGCGGTGTCATGCTGACTCCGTTCATCCTTCCCGGGCCGGGGCCCCCAGACCGGCCCAGCTGCTTCTAGCTTATAGCGCTCTGGGGCATCATCGGTTGGGTCTCGGTGGCCCGGTCTCAGTGGCCGAGTCTCGGTTGCGGAGTACGCTGCGGGCATGGGTGATCTGGTCGACGCTGGGGAGGGCGCCGTGACGATCTGGATGCCGGTTGAGCCTGAGGCCAACGAGCTGCTGACCCGCAGCCCGCTCGCCCTGCTCATCGCCATGCTCCTGGACCAGCAGGTCCCGCTCGAGCGGGCCTTCAGCGCGCCGCTGGACCTGGTCCGGCGGCTCGGACACGAGCCCACCGCCGCCGAACTGGCCGAGTTCGACCCGGACGTGCTGGCCTCGATTTTCTCCGGACGGCCCGCCCTGCACCGCTACCCGAAGGCGATGGCCGCCCGGGTCCAGGACCTCGCCCGGCTGATCATGGAGCAGTACGGCGGCGACGCCGCCCGGGTGTGGGAGTCCGCGGAGTCGGGCGCCGAGCTGCTCAGGCAGGTGGCGGCGCTGCCGGGGTTCGGGGCGCAGAAGGCGCAGATCTTCGTGGCCCTGCTCGGCAAGCAGCTGGGCGTGCGGCCGCCCGGCTGGCGGGAGGCGGCAGGGACGTTCGGGGCCGAGGGGACGCGGTTCTCGGTGGCGGACATCACCGACGAGGAGTCGCTCGGCGAGGTCCGGTCCCACAAGCAGGCGATGAAGGCGGCCGCGAAGGCCAAGGCGACCGCTTCCTAGCGCGGGCTT
>JBKQQQ010000776.1:0-16602 GCA_052144275.1 Streptosporangiaceae bacterium | reverse complement strand
GTGCCGACCGGCCGGTCGAGCTGATGGTGATGGGCGTTCCGGCTGACGCCAAGGTGCTGGAGTCTTACGCGGCGGCCGGGTTCCGGCGGGCGGTGCACTGGCTGCCCTCGGCCCCGCGCGGGCCGGTCGAGCGCGCGCTCGACCGGTACGAGGCAGCGATCGCCGAATTCTACGGAGAGTAACGCGCCGCGTCTCCTAGCCTGGACTGGTGGCGCGATTCCAGACATGCCTCCTTGACGCTCGACCGACCAGTCAGCGGCCCGCGCCCGGGCGGTGACATCGGGCCCGACCGGCCGTGTCCATTCGTTTCCCTGGTCGACCTCACGGTCCCAGGCGGTCCTGTTATACGCGACGGGGTCAAAATTCTCGGTCATCGATGCGCACCAAGGGTTTCAGCCCGAACACCGGGAAAAGCTCCGCGTTGAACGTGGTGATCTCCGCGATCAGCCCGGCCTCGATGCGCAGAACGTCGAGCTTGAACGCGCGGAACTCGCGGTCGCCCGGCCGGCGCAGGTAGCTCGCCGCGGCCGGCATCCGGTTGGCGCCCACCGGGACCAGGCGCCATTCACCCATCGAGGCCGCCTCGGCCATGAGCGGCCTGATCGCGTCCGGCCCGTCGAAGCGCCACGGCGCCGGCGGCATGGTCACCCGGATGTCCCGGGCCGCGATCGCGATGGCGGCCTCGGCGTCGCACCGTTCGTGCGCCTGGATAAACTGCTCGACCAGGTCGCGTTCTTCGGCACTCGGCTCCCGCGCGGACCACTCGGCGCGCCGTGCGGGCAGGTGCGACTGCATCGTCGCCCGGGCCCGCTGCAGGGCGCTGTTGGCCGCGGCGACGCTGGTGCCGAGCGCCGAGGCGGTCTCGCTGGCCGGCCAGCCGAGGACGTCCCGGGCGATCAGCGCCGCGCGCTGCCTCGGCGGCAGGACCTGCAGGGCGGCGAGGAACGCTAGCGAGATCGTCTCCCGCTGGATGGCCACCGCCTCGGGCTGCTCCTCGCTCGGCGCGGCCGCCTCGAGCAGCAGGTCCGGATACGGCTGCAGCCACGGCACCTCGGCGAACGAGCTCCCGGCGGTCCGGCGCGAGCCGCGCCGCAGCATGTCCAGGCAGACGTTGGTGGCGATCCGGTACAACCACGCGCGGAACTGCGGACCGCCGTCGAAGCCGGACCGGCCGCGCCACGCCAACAGAAACGTCTCCTGCACCGCGTCCTCGGCCTCGTCGAACGAAGCCAGCATCCGGTAGCAGTGGACGTGCAGCTCGCGCCGGTGCCGTTCGGTGAGGGCGGCGAACGCGGGCTCGTCACCCGCGATCGCCGCGCTCACCGTCTGGTCCTGGATCACCAGGTCCGAACGATCCATCGTCAGCCCTTGCCGCGGTCGACTTCTTGCAGCAGCCAGATGTTGCCGTCCGGGTCGGTGAAGTCGGCGACCGGGATCAGCACCAGTTCCAGCTTGTAGTCCATGTCCTCGCCTCCTTGTCCGGATCGGCCGGCGCCGATCCTCACCCGTGTAACGGAGGCCGGCGCGGAAACTCATCGGTACCGCGATGAGCCGTTGCTGGTGTGCCCTGGACGTCCACTCCTGGCAACCGCGGGCGACCCGGCCTCACAGGCCGAACTGCTGCCGCCGGTCTGGCGGGATGAGGCCGGCGTACTCGCGGTGCCCGGTGATCCAGTTCCGCACGAACGGGCAGTAGGGCAGGACGGCCAGGTGCCGCTCCCGGGCGGCGTCGAGGCTCGCCTGCACGAGGATGCCCGCGATGCCCTGGCCGCGGAACCGGTCGTCGGTCTGGGTATGCGTGAACGCGATCTCGTCGCCTTCCAGGTGGTACTGGAGGAACCCGGCTAGCTCGCCGTCCGCGAGAACCTCGAACCGGGCCTTATCCGGATTGTCGGCAACCACCAGGTCCATGACACCTCCGCGAACCCAGGCTATCCCCCGGTGCCCAGCGAGATGGCCGCGTCACACAATAGGACGCTCGCCGGCCTATCGAGGGCGGCGCTTGGACTCGTAGCGGGTGAAGGCGGGGCAGAGCAGCCCGATCAGGGCCGCGATGACCAGGCAGCCGAGGCCGCCGCTGACGGCGCTGACGGCGGGCGTGCTCAGCGCGGCGACCGTGCCGGACTCGACGTTGCCCAGGGGACCGCCGCCGACGCCGATGATGTACTCGACGCTGGAGACCCGGCCGCGGAACTCGTCCGGGGTCACGGCCTGCACCATCGAGGAGCGGAACATCACGGTGAGCGTGTCCGCCGCCCCCGCGACGGCCAGCATCGCCAACGCGAGCGGGAGGCTGGCGGTGACCCCGAAGCAGGCGATGGCCGCGCCCCAGATCATCGTGCCGGCCAGCATGCCGCGGCCCTGGCGGCTGACCCGCGCGGCCGGTCCCGACAGCGCCGCCGACAGCAGCCCGCCAACGCCGACGGCCGCGTTGAGCAGGCCGAGGGTGCGCGGCGAGCCGCCGAAGTGCGCGGCGTTCAGCGCCGGGAACAGCGCCACCGGCAGGCCGAGCAGCATGGCGTCCAGGTCGGTCAGGAACGCGGCGACGAGCACGGGCCGGCGGCGGATGAACCGCAGACCCTCGGCCGTCGCACGCAGGTGGGACCGCGGGCGGCCGGGTTTGGACGGCCCCGAGGGTTGGGTCCGCATCGCCGGGAGCCGGGCGGTGGCGTACAGCGACCCGACGAAGCTGACCGTGTCGATGGCGTAGCAGGTCTTCAGGCCCCAGGCGGCGGCGATCAGGCCGGCCAGCGCCGGGCCGAACAGCATCGCGATGCGGCCGGCCAGCGTGTTCAGCGCGATGGCCGCGGTGAGCTGCTCGGGCGGCACCAGCCGCGGCACGAACGTGTGCCGGGCCGGGGCGCCGGCCGCCTGCAGCACGGCCTGCACCATGGCCAGCGCGTACAGCAGCCACAGCTGACCCGGCCAGGCGTAGGCCTGGACCGCGAAGGCGGCCGAGACCGCCATCAGAACCGCGCTGGTGATCAGCACGAGCTTGCGCCGGTCCACCACATCGGCGATCGAGCCGCCGAGCAAGCCGACGGCCAGCACCGGGACAAACGTCAGCCCGAGCAGGCCGACGGCGAGCGAGGAATGCGACAGGTCCCAGATCTGCAGCACGACCGCGAAGCTCGTCATCGCGCCGCCCAGGGCGGACAGCAGGCCGCCGGTCAGCAGCCGCCGGAACGCGGGGTGCTCCCGGGCCGGGCCGAAGTCCGGCAGCAGGCGCGTGAGCCGCGCTCTGCCGATCACAGGGCCGATCACCGGGCCCATCGCCGGGCCATCACCGGGTAATCGGGGACGCCGAGGTCGGCGTAGAGGCATCTTGGCGGTCGGCTGACTGGCAGGGGGCCAGCCGGCCAACGGCCCGGGTGTGACGGCTAACCCGATCGCCAGGACTGGGCGAAGTCCAGCGCTTCGCGGGCCAGCGGCGGCCAGGGCAGCGCGGAGCTGGGGTCCAGGCTGAACCACTCCTTCATCGGCGTGCCCTTGTTGGCGTCGAACCGCTCGCCGTGGCCGTCCGCGACGAGCTCGTCCACGCGCGGCCGGGGCAGCTTGACCACCAGCTGACCGCGGACGAACATCGCAAAGATCTTCCTGCGGTAGCGCAGCGCGCTGCGGCCGAACCCGCTGCCGCCATCGGGCGGCGTCACCCCGTCCATACCGGTGAACTCGTCGACCAGCTGCTCGTACCGCTCCTGCGGCGTCATGGTCTTAGCTTGGCATGCTAGCTGGGCGCTTGGCATGCTAGCTGGGCCTCAGCTCACCTCGGTGGCGTAGACCACGATGTTGCTCAGGTAGTGGCCGGTAGCGGGATCGAAGGCACCGCCGCACGTGATCAGGCGAAGCTCCGCGTCGGGCGTGGGACCGTACACCGTCTGCGTCGGGAAGTGGTCCTTCAGGTACGTCTGGACCGATGTGACGCGGAATTTCACCGTGGTCCCGTCGGCTCGCTTGACGTAGGCGTCGTCCCCGCGACGCAGCTCGGACAGCCGGTAGAACACCCCGGGACCGGTCGGCGAGTCGATGTGACCCACGATGATGGCCGAACCGATGGCGCCCGGCCGGGGGCTTCCCATGTACCAGCCCGCGACCGACGTCGTGGACGGCACCTGCAACGCGCCGCCGGCGGTCAGGCCCAGCGTAATCAGCTGGGTTTTCACGCCGATCAGCGGAATGGTCAGCGAGACTGGGCTGGCGACCGGGTCCGCCTGCGCCGACTGCGGCGGGGCCGCGATCGGGCCGGTGGGCACGGGCAGCGCCGCCACCCCGGCCGCGACCGGCCGCAGGGCCGGGGTGGAATGCCGCGTCAGCAGCAGGCCCACCGATCCGGCCACGATCACGACCAAGCCGGCCGCGAAGACGATCGCGGCCGGCTTGCGGCTCGGCATCCTTAGCTTCCGATGGTCAGCTGACGGCGCAGTCCATGGCGGCGCAGCCGGAAGCCACCGGTCAGGGTGATCAGCGCGCCGACTCCGATGAGCGCCAGCCACGGCGCCGGCGATCCAGGACCGTGCCCCGCGGTGCCGCCGAACCCGGTCGTGACCCCGCCCGCGGGGGGCTGGCCGGCGCCGGCCGCGTCCACCAGGTTGACTATCTCAAGGCCGTTGGTGCCGTCGAGGACCACCATCGTGTGCACGGTTCCCGGCGCCATCGCCCAGCGGCCGGTCGCGGTCGCGCCGGAGCCGATCGCCTGCATGGTCCAGGTGTTCGCGGGAATGGCCTGGTAGGCACTTACGGAGCCGAACGTGGCCTTGGGCACGATCGTCTGCCCGCCGCAGGTGAACTTGACCGTCTGCTGCTTCAGCGAGGCCTGGATCACCCGGATCACGGACTTGCCCGACGGCGTGGTCAGCTGATCATCAAGGACCTGAAGCCGCAGGCCCGACTCCGGTCCCATGCCGGCCACCGTGTAGGCGTGATCGGCCTTGACCGTCACGCTGGTGGACAGGACCGGCTGGCTCGACGGGGAGGCCCCGGACACCCGCATGGCCACGCTGTAGTCACCGGCGGTGACCGCCTCGTAGGGCGAGACCGTTCCGTAGGCGACGTGGTGGAGCACGATCTCCGCGTTGGAATTACCGAACGAATACAGATATACGTCGACGGCGGGGGTGTTCGGCGACAGGTGAGCGAGCCTGATCCAGCCGGTACCCGTAGTGGAAGAAGCCGCCGAAGCAGTGGCGGCGGCGGGAATACCAAGCAGCAGGGCCGAGGCGGCCAGTAGCATGGTGATTCGTCTAGTAATTCTCGGAAACTTCACTGTGATCCCTCCCCAAGCTGTTGAATCTCTACGGGCCTCCTAGGCCCATAGGACCCGGTGCGTCGTACCGCACGGTGACCACGGACTGGCCTTTCGCGACCTGGGTAATGCGGGCCACCGCGGGCGCATACTGACTCTGCTGGGCACTCAGGAACGCGACCATCGCCGGCAAGCCAGTCGACGCGGCTGCGCCAATTTCAGCGCCGCGCAACGGTACGCCCGAACTAACGCCAGGCGAAGGGTCATCGAACGTTACCAGGTGAAGTGGCATTTGGTGAGCAAGTGCCGAAAGTGTTACAAGCAAACGCGGATCCACCTGTCCGGCCATCAGCGCCTGGCGCGCGACCGCGGAGGCCTGGACGTTCTTGTTGGTCAGCAACTGCTCGCCCGCAGCGATCCGGGCCTTCTGGTCCGCCGCGAGCTGGGACTCGAACGCCGCGGTGCCGTCCGGCGCGACGTAGCGGACGTCGACCCGTTCCGCGCCCGAGCCGAAGCTGGCGATCACCAGCGGCGCATAGACGCTGGCCAACCTGGTGCCGAACTGGTTCCGGATCACCGGAGTCGCGACGACCAGGAGCGAACCGAGCGGGTCGGGGGCCGACGGCTGCAGTTCCATGAGCTGGCCCGCGGGGAAGCCGCTGTTCTGCAGCTCGTTGCACATCTCCGGGTCACAGGCCACGACCACGCTCGAGGCCACCTGCTGGGTGATCCACACCGCCGCCTGGTGACGGTCAGCCGCTGCCACCTGCAGCGCGTTGGAGGCCGGTCCGGAGTTGCCGGGCGGCGACGCCGCCTGCTCCGGTCCCTGCTGGGTGAAGGCCAGCGTCACGCCGGCCCCGAGCGCCATGGCGACCAGCGCACTCAGCACGAAAACCAGCCGCCGTCGGCGGCCCGCCGGGTACCGATGGTGCCTTTCGAGCCACAGACGCACCGTGGTGCCCGCCACCGCCGACCACGACGGGTCTGTCTGACGGGCGGGCGTTGCCGGTGTACGTCGTGAAAGCTCCTGGCCCATCTATGCTCCCCCACAGCCCCTGGGCGGGTGGACGGGGCTGGCTACCAAGGCTGTTCGATCATACGCTGTCCTCCGATATCAGCCAATACAATCATTTTTCAATCTCTTCAGCACCGAACTTCGCGATCATCACCATGCATGACAAGTGTGAGCTTTTCGCCTCATATACGGAGTTACTGAAGTCATGTCTCGGGCTGATCTCGGTCATGCTCGACGACCATGAGGCCGCGCGCTACGACGTGACCAGAGGCAGTGACGCACGGGCCAGCGTCGCGCTGCGCAAGGAGGCCTAAGCGCGCTCGCCGGGCAGGACCTCGTCGCGGAGCGCGGCCCACTGCAGCGAATGCCGGATCGCCTCGGCGAGGTCGTACTGCGGCCGCCAGCCCAGCAGACGCTCCGCGCGGCCGGTGCGGGTGCAGGCGCCGGCCGTATCACCTGGCCGCCGTCCGGCGCTCTGGGCTTCGACCGGGCGGTCGGCCACCCGGTTGAACGCGGTGAGAAGCTCCCGGACCGTGGTGCCCGTCCCGCTGCCCAGGTTGATGACCGTCACCGGCCCGGGCAGGGCGCCGAACCGGATCAGCGCGGCTACGTGCGCCGCGGCCAGGTCCCAGACGTGGACGTAGTCCCGCAGCCCCGAGCCGTCCCTGGTCGGCCAGTCGGTTCCGGTGATGACGAACGGGGCGCCTTCCTCCTGCGCCTGGATCATCTTGCCCAGGGCGTGCGTCGGCCTCCGCAGCTGCAGGCCCGTCCGCATCTTGGGGTCCGCGCCGACCGGGTTGAAGTACCGCAGGGACAGCACGCGGATGGGCTGGGAGGCGGCGATGTCGGCCAGCATCGCCTCGCACATCGCCTTGGTCCGCGCGTACGGGCTCTGCGGGTCGACCGGCGAGCCTTCGTCGACGGTCAGGTCCGCACCGGCGCGGTAGATGGCGGCCGACGAACTGAAGATCAGCCGGCCGCAGCCGTTGCGCAGCAGGTGCGCGGCGAAGTCCAGGCTCTTGGCGACGTTCGCCCGGTAGTACCCGACCGGGTCGGCGACCGAGTCCGGGACCACGATCAGGGCCGCGCAGTGAACGACGGCGTGGATGTCGGGGTGCTCGGCGAAGATGCGATCCACCAGCGGCCCGTCGGCGATGTCGCCCTCATAGAAGACGCGGCCCGCCGTGAACTCGCGCCGGCCGGTCACCAGGGAGTCCAGGATCACCGAGCTGATCCCCGCGTCGGAGCAGGCCGACGCGATCGTGCTGCCGATGTACCCGGCGCCCCCCGCGATCAGGACTTTCATCGTCCCCGCCCCTCCAGCTGCGCGCTCCCGTGGCCAGTCCCGCCCTGATCCGTCCACGATAACGGCCGCTGTGAGCGCAGTGGCCCGTGGTGCGAGTACTGGGGATGGGGCAGGGCTATTCCGGCGAGGGGCCGGTGATATCCAGGTCGAGGATCTCTACGGCACGCTCGCGCATCTCGACCTTGCGCACCTTGCCGGTTACCGTCATCGGGAACTCCCCGACGACGTGCACGTACCGCGGGATCTTGTAGTGCGCCAGCTGCCCGGTGCAGAACTCGCGCAGCGCCTCGGCGGTCAGCGCCGGGGCGCCGGCGCGCAGCCGCACCCAGACCATGAGCTCCTCGCCGTACTTGGCGTCGGGAACGCCGATGACCTGGGCGTCCAGGATGTCGGGGTGGGTGTAGAGGAACTCCTCGATTTCCCGCGGGTAGACGTTCTCGCCGCCGCGGATCACCATGTCCTTGATCCGGCCGGTGATGGCCAGGTAGCCCTCGGCGTCCATGACCGCGAGATCACCGGTGTGCATCCAGTGCGCCGCGTCCACGGCCTCGGCGGTCTTGTCCGGCTGCTCCCAGTAGCCGAGCATCACCGAATAGCCCCGGGTGCACAGCTCGCCCGGCGTGCCGCGCGGCACGGTCCGGCCCGTCTCGGGGTCGATGACCTTCACCTCGAGGTGCGGGCCGACCCGGCCCACGGTGGACACGCGGCGGTCGAGCGAGTCGTCGGCACGGGTCTGGGTGGACACCGGTGAGGTCTCCGTCATGCCGTAGCAGATCGACACCTCGGTCATCGACATCCGCTCGATGACCTGCTTCATCACCTCGGCCGGGCAGGGCGAGCCCGCCATTATGCCGGTGCGCAGGCTAGACAGGTCGTAGCCGGCGAAGTCCGGGGAGGACAGCTCGGCGATGAACATCGTGGGCACCCCATAGAGCGAGGTGCAGCGCTCGTCCTGCACGGCCTGCAGCGTCGCGACCGGGTCGAAACTCGGCGCGGGGATGACCATGCACGCTCCGTGGCTGGTCGCGGCGAGGTTGCCCATGACCATGCCGAAGCAGTGGTAAAACGGCACGGGAATGCAGATCCTGTCGTCCTCGGTGTAATTGCACAGCTCGCCGACGAAATACCCGTTGTTCAGGATGTTGTGGTGCGACAGGGTCGCGCCCTTCGGGAAACCCGTGGTGCCCGAGGTGTACTGGATGTTGATGGGGTCGTCGGTGTCCAGTTCGATGGCGTCAAGCACCCCGCGGTCCAGGCGGCGCCCGGTCTCGAGCAGCGCCTGCCACGGCGCGCTGCCGAGCAGCACGACGGTTTTCAGTTCCGGGCAGCGCGGCCGCACCTCGGCGATCATCCCGGCGTAGTCGGAGGTCTTCAGCTTCGCCGCCGCTACGAGCAGCGTGCTGCCCGACTGGTTGAGCACGAACTCCAGCTCACGGGCGCGGTACGCCGGGTTAATGTTCACCAGGATCGCGCCGATCTTCGCGGTCGCGTACTGGGTGAGCGTCCATTCGGCGCAGTTCGGCGCCCAGATGCCGACCCGGTCCCCCTTGGCGATGCCCATCTCGAGCAATCCGAGCGCGAGCGCGTCGACGTCGGCGGCGAGTTCCGCGTACGTCCACCGTTGCCCGGTCGGCCGGTCTACCAGCGCCTCACGGTCCCCGAACGCCCGCACGGTGGCGTCGAAGTTGCCGCCGATCGTGTCGCCCAGCAGCGGCGTTGCGGATTCTCCTGATGAGTAACTAAGTGCGGCAGACATGGCCCGCTCACCTCCAAGCCTGGTTTTACCTGGCATTCCATCCCCAGTCCAGCATGGCACGGTTTTCCCGGTAAACATTTATCGGCGACTTGACATCGTACGATCAACGCCAGGGCGGATAATAAGCTCTATACATGGGCGGCCCTGGCCATACCCGCCGGGGCCGTGGAGGGTGAACATGCAACTCCGACTGCTAAATGTGGCAGTGGACGGTGGGGACCTGCGTGTGCTCCTATGGGGTACAGGCAAACGCGTGGCGGTCGCTGTGCACGGAATTACTGGTTCCGGCATGGCATGGCAGGCAGTCGCGCGCCATATGCCGTCTGACTGGACGCTGGCCGCTCCTGACCTGCGCGGCCGCGGGCACAGCCGTGATCTGCCTGGCCCGTACGGCCTGGACAGGCACGCCAGCGACGTGGTGGCGGTGCTGCGCCATTTCGGCGGACGGCCCGTGCTTGCGGGGCATTCGATGGGCGCGTACGTCGCGCTGCTCGCCCGCGACGCGCACCCGGAACTCGTGCGCCGGCTCGTCCTGGTGGACGGCGGCCTGTCGCTGCCGGTGCCGGAGGGCATCGACCTGGACGCCACGCTCGATGCGACCCTGGGCCCGGCCATCGCCAGGCTGGGGCAGACCTTCCCGGACACCGAGGCGTATCTGGAATTCTGGCGGGCCCACCCGGCGCTGGCCGGCCACTGGACCGCCGATGTCGAGGCGTACGTCCGCTACGACCTGACCGGCGAGCCCGGGCAGCTGCACAGCCGCGCCGTCGCGGAGGCGGTCCGCACCGACGGCCGCGAGCTGCTGGCGGAGAAGCCGTTCACGGACGCGCTCGGCCGGCTGAGTCGGCCGACGCCGCTGCTGACCGCGCCGGCCGGGATGTTCGGCGAGCCGCCGCCGCTGATCCCGCACGAGGTCATCCAAGTGTGGGCCGAACGCGTCCCGGCGCTGCGGCCGCAGGTCGTGCCCGGGATGAACCATTACACGATCCTGTTCGACTCCGAAGGCGCCGCAGCGGTGTCCCAGGCGATCAGGGCGGCCGCGCTCTGAGTATCAACGTGACCCAGCTGACCGAGGCGAGGACCGCCGGGTCGTTCGGGATGCTGGCCGATGTGGTCGCTGCCGGTGGCGTGCTCATCCTGAGCGGCGCCGGGCTGTCCACCGAGTCGGGCATCCCGGATTACCGCGGTCCCACCGGACTGGCGCGGCGGGCAACGCCGATGACCTACCAGACGTTCACCGGCAGTGCCGAGGCCCGGCGCAGGTACTGGGCGCGCAGCTACCTCGGCTGGCGGCACATCGCCCGGGCGGTCCCGAACGACGGTCACCGCGCCGTGGCCGAGCTGAGCCGCCGCGGGCTGCTGACCGGCATCATCACCCAGAACGTGGACGGCCTGCACCAGGCGGCGGGCCCAGTGATGGGCGGAGCGGCCGTGACCGAACTGCACGGCAGCCTGCACTGGGTCGCCTGCCTGTCGTGCGGGCAGCGGACGCCGCGCACCGAACTCGCCCGGCGGCTCGAGGCCGCCAACCCCGGCTGGGACGCGGAGCTGGCCGCCGCCATCAAGCCCGACGGGGACGCCGACACCGACGACGAGGCCGTCGCGTCGTTCCAGGTCGTCGACTGCTCCGTGTGTCACGGCGTGCTCAAGCCGGACGTGGTGTTCTTCGGCGAGAACGTGCCGAGGCCGCGGGCGGAAGCCTGCTACGCACTGGTCGAAAGATCCAGCGCGCTGGTCGTCCTGGGTTCGTCCCTCACCGTGATGTCCGGGTTCCGTTACGTCCGGCACGCGGCCAGGCGGCAGCGCCCGATCGTGATCGTCAACCAGGGCGCCACCCGCGGCGACACGTACGCCACAGCGACCCTCGACGCTCCGCTGGGCCGGACACTCACCGAGCTCGTGACCAGAACCGGGGAGCGGCGTTGACCGCGGGCGACGACGGTTTCGACGTGGTGACCGGGGCGTTCAGCTACTCCGGCGCGGCCATCGCGAGCGAGTTGCAGGCGGCGGGCCGCCGGGTGCGCACGATCACCGGCCATCCCGACCGGGCCCCAAAGGCCCCGAAGGCGCCGAAGGCGCCGGCGGGCACCGGCATCGAGGTCAGGCCGCTGGACTTCGCCGATCCCGCGGCGCTCGCCGAGTCGCTGCGCGGCGCCCGGACGCTGTACAACACGTACTGGGTGCGGTTCGCGCACGGTCAGGTCGACCACCCGGTGGCGGTGGCCCGTTCGCGCGCGCTGTTCCTGGCGGCCGCCGAGGCGGGCGTGCAGCGGATCGTGCACGTGTCGATCACCCATCCGAGCGCCGACTCGCCGTACCCCTACTTCCGCGGCAAGGCGGCGGTGGAGCAGGCCCTGCGCGACATGGGCATCTCGCACGCTGTGCTGCGGCCGGCCATCCTGTTCGGCGGCAACGGCGTCCTGATCAACAACATCGCCTGGCTGCTGCGCCGCCTGCCCGTGTTCGCCGTCGGCGGTACCGGCGAGTACCGCATCCGGCCGATTCACGTCGACGACCTGGCCCGGCTGTGCGTGCGGGCCGGGAACTCCGCGACGACCGAGACCATCGACGCGGTAGGGCCCGAACGGCCCGCCTTCATCGACCTGGTCCGGACGATCAAGGACGCGGTAGGCAGCCGCAGCCAGATCGTCCGCGTGCCCGGGGCGCTCATCCCGCCCGCCGCCCGCCTGCTCGGCGTGGCGCTGCGCGACACCCTGCTCACCGCCGACGAATACCAGGGGATGGCGGACGGCCTGGCCGACACCGACGGCCCCGCCACCGGCGAGACCGCGCTGAGCCGGTGGATCATCGACCACAAGGACACCCTGGGCCGCGGTTACGCCAACGAACTCACCCGCCACTTCCGCTGACCAGCGGCAGAACTGACCTGACCGGGCTGACCGGAACGGGCTAGGCGAGGGCACGGGGATGGGAGGAGGCGTAGACCTCGCGCAGCCTGTCCACCGTGATCAGGGTATAGACCTGGGTGGTGGTGACCGACGCGTGGCCGAGCAGTTCCTGGACCACCCTGATGTCGGCACCGCCGTCGAGCATGTGCGTGGCGAAGGAGTGCCGCAGCGTGTGCGGTGACACCTCGGCCAGTCCGGCCCGCTCGGCGGCGGCGTGCAGCACGCCCCAGGCGCCCTGCCGGGTGAGGCGGCCGCCGCGGGCGTTGAGAAAGACCGCCGGGCTAGCCGACACGCGGCGGGACGCCGCAGCAAGGGCGGGCCTGGCCCGGACCAGGTACGCCTGGAGCGCCCGCACGGCGTAGCTGCCGACCGGCACCACCCGGTGCTTGCTGCCTTTGCCTACCAGCCGTACGAGTGAGTCAGCGTCCAGTTGGAGTTCATCGATATCGAGCCCGGTCGCCTCGGAGATGCGCGCCCCGGTCCCGTAGAGGAACTCCAGCAGCGCCCGGTCCCGCAGCGGCCGGAGGTCCGCGGACATCTCGTCCGGGCCCGGGCCGGCCGCATCGAGCAGGCGTTCCACCTCCTCCAGGGTGATCGCCTTGGGCAGCCGCCTGGGCGGCGACGGCGGCGGGACCTCGCGAGCCGGGTCGGTGTCGGCGAGGCCCTGGTCGACCGCGAACGCGTGCAGGCCCCGGACCGCGATCACGGCCCGCGCCGCCGAACTGACCGCCAGGGCCGCGTGCTCGGCGTCGCCCTCGCGGAGCGAGGCGAGGAACTCGGCCACATCGGCCGGGGTGACCTCACCTAGCCCGGTCTTGCCGCGGTCGGCCAGCATCGAGGAGTACCGCCGCAGGTCCCGCCGGTAGGACTCGACCGTGTTCGCCGCCAGCCCCCGCTCCACGACCAGGTACTGCAGGTAGCCGCGGACCGTGTCCGCCAGCGCGGGGGAGGCCAGCGTGGAGGGTACCCGCGCCTGGCTCAGTTGAGGACCTGGCCGAGCGGGGTGTAGGGCAGCGCGTGCGCTTCGGCGACCGGCTCGCAGGTCAGCTGGCCGGCATGCGTGGACAGCCCCAGGGCCAGCGCCGGATCGGCGCGGAGCGCGTCACGCCAGCCGCGGTTGGCCATCTCGACCACGTAGGGCAGCGTCACGTTGGTCAGGGCGTACGTGGACGTGTGCGGGACAGCGCCGGGCATGTTCGCCACGCAGTAGAACAGCGCGTCGTGCACCCGGTAGGTGGGGTCCGCGTGCGTGGTGGGGCGCGATCCCTCGAAGCAGCCGCCCTGGTCGATCGAGATGTCGACGAGCACCGCGCCCGGCTTCATCCGGGACACGAGCTCGTCGGTGACCAGCCGGGGCGCCTTGGCCCCCGGCACCAGCACCGCGCCGATCACCAGGTCCGCGTCGATGACCGCACGCTCGATCTCGTAGGAGTTGGACGCGACCGTCTGGCAGTGCCCCTGGTAGATGGCGTCCGCCTGGCGGAGCCTGGCGACGTTCCGGTCTACCAGCAGCACCTCGGCCTGCATGCCGAGCGCGATCGCGGCCGCGTTCATCCCCGAGACCCCGGCGCCGAGCACGACCACCTTGGCCGCGTACACGCCCGAGACGCCGCCCATCAGCACCCCGCGCCCGCCGCCGTCACGCTGCAGGTGGTGCGCGCCGACCTGCGGCGCCATCCGGCCCGCGACCTCGGACATCGGGGCGAGCAGCGGCAGCGAACCGTCAGGCAGCTGGACGGTCTCGTACGCGATCGAGGTGGTGCCGGAGCTGAGCAGCGCGTCGGTACAGGGCTTGGACGCGGCCAGGTGCAGGTAGGTGAACAGGACCTGGCCGGAGCGCATCCGGTGGTACTCCTGTTCGATCGGCTCCTTGACCTTGAGGATCAGGTCCCCCTCGCCCCACACGTCATCGGCGGTCGGCAGGATCTTCGCGCCGGCCGTGATGAAGTCTTCGTCGGGAATGGACGACCCCTCCCCCGCCCCGGACTCGATGACCACCTGATGGCCGCCGCGAACCAGCTCGTGCACCCCGGAGGGCGTGATCGCCGCGCGGTATTCGTGGTTCTTGATTTCCCGGGGAATTCCAACCTTCATGGTGGTCCTTCCAGACAGAGCGTCATTGCTCTTCGGGCGCGTCGGCCGGGCGAAGCCGGTCAAACCCCTCTGACCTGGCAGCATACCCTGCCAGGAGGCCCAGAGCCGCGACCCCGTTGTGCAGCTCACCGGCGAAGACCTTGCGCACCGCCTCGTCCAACGGCAGCCAGGCCGACACCAGCTGAGCCTCCTCGTCCTTGGGCACGAAGTCGCGTTCGGCGGCCGGGACGAATTCCAGGTCACGGGCCAGGAAGACGCGCAGGCGCTCGGTGCTGAAGCCGGGCGAGGAGTAGTAGTCGGCGAGCAGCCGCCAGTCCCGCGCCCGGTAGCCGGCCTCCTCGAGTAGTTCCCGCCGTGCCGTGGTCCACGGCGGCTCCCCGGCGACGTCGCGCAGGCCGGCCGGGATCTCCCAGAGCAGCCTACCCACCGGATGACGGTACTGCCTGATCAGAAGCACCTGGTTGGCGTCATCGAGGGCGAGCACGGCGACTGCGCCAGGGTGGATAACCACCTCTCGTTCGGCCAGCTCATTGTCGGGCATGCGGACCTTGTCGGTCCGTACGCCGACCAGCCGGCCGCGGAGCAACTCGGCCGAGGAGACAACGGGCCAGTTCGCAACCTCGTCCGTAATGTTCATGCGCTGGCCACGGCGCGGGCGGCGGCCGCCGCGTTAGCCGCTTTGGACCGCGCCAGGGCGGCCGCGATCAGGCCGCTGAACAGCGGGTGCGGCCGGGTGGGGCGGGACAGGAACTCCGGGTGCGCCTGCGTGCCCACGAAGAACGGGTGGCCGCTCAGCTCGGCGAACTCCACTAGGTGCCGGTCTGGCGAGAGCCCGGAGAAGACGAGGCCCGCCTGCTCGAGCACCGCCCGGTAGGCGTTGTTGACCTCATACCTGTGCCGGTGACGCTCCTCCACCAGGGTGCTGCCGTACAGTTCCTCCACCCGGGTGCCCGGCTGCAGCGCGGCCGGGTACAGGCCCAGGCGCATGGTGCCGCCCATGTCCCGCTCCCCCGCCACCACGTCTTCCTGGTCGGCCATGGTGGCGATCACCGGGTACGGGGTATCCGGGTTGAACTCGGTGCTGTCCGCCTCGGCCAGCCCGGCCAGGTCGCGGGCCACCTCGATGACCATGCACTGCAGGCCGAGGCACAGGCCCAGGATGGGGATGCCGTGCTCGCGCGCGTACCTGATCGCGCCGATCTTCCCCTCGATGCCGCGGACCCCGAACCCGCCCGGGATCAGCACCCCGTCCACGCCCTCGAGCTCGGCGGCCGCGCCTTCCGGCTCCTCGCAGGCGTCGCTGATCACCCAGCGGATGTTCACCTGGGCGTCATTGGCGAAGCCGCCCGCCTTCAGCGCCTCGGCCGGCGACAGGTACGCATCGGGCAGGTCCACGTACTTGCCGACCAGGGCGATCGTGATGCTGTGGGCCGGCCGGTGCACCCGGCGGAGCAGGTCGTCCCACTCGCTCCAGTCCACGTCGCGGAACGGCAGGCCGAGCCGGCGCACCACGTAGGCGTCCAGGCCCTCGGCGTGCAGCACCTTGGGGATGTCGTAGATCGACGGCGCGTCCGGCGCGGAGACCACGGCTTCCTCGTCCACGTCGCACATCAGGCTTATCTTGCGTTTCAGGTTGGCGTTGATCGGCCGGTCGGAACGGGCCACGATGGCATCCGGCTGGATGCCGATGCTGCGCAGGGCGGCCACCGAATGCTGGGTGGGCTTGGTCTTCAGCTCACCCGAGGGGCCGATGTACGGCAGCAGGCTGACGTGCAGGAAGAAGCAGCGGTCCCGGCCGATCTCGTGCCTGATCTGGCGGATGGCCTCGAGGAACGGCTGCGACTCGATGTCGCCGACGGTCCCGCCCACCTCGGTGATCACCACGTCCACGTCATCGCCGGCCATCTGCAGGATGCGGGACTTGATCTCGTTGGTGATGTGCGGGATGACCTGCACGGTGTCGCCGAGGTAGGCGCCGCGGCGCTCGTTCGCGATCACCGTGGAGTAGATCTGGCCGGTGGTGACGTTCGCCTCGCCCGCCAGGTTGGTGTCCAGGAAGCGCTCGTAGTGGCCGACGTCGAGATCGGTTTCCGTGCCGTCGTCGGTCACGAACACCTCACCGTGCTGGAAGGGATTCATGGTGCCCGGGTCGACGTTGAGATACGGGTCGAGTTTTTGCATCGTGACCCGCAGACCCCGCAGTTTCAGCAGGCGGCCCAGGCTGGACGCGGTCAGTCCCTTGCCGAGGCTGGAGGCGACGCCTCCGGTGACGAAGAGATG
>JBKQQQ010000775.1:0-14865 GCA_052144275.1 Streptosporangiaceae bacterium | reverse complement strand
ACGGGCACCGCCACGTCGACGTACGTACGCGCCACGCTCACCGAGGTCGCCACCGCGCTGGCGGCGCTGACAGGCGAGCCTCACCCCCTCGCCGAACCGGAAGGGGCCCAGCATGGCAGCGGTGGCTGACGTTCGTGTGGCACAGACCGCCCGGGACACCTACCGCGAACCGGGCGGTCCCCGTTCTGGTCCGATGGCGATCTCCGGTGCGGTCCGCCCCGCGGACCGGTCCGGGACGGTCCGGGACCATGCCAAGACGCTGCGGTCCTGGCCGCTGCTGGTCCTTGCCGTTCCCGCGGCGGCCGAAGTATGGTCCGGCTGGGTCGGCATCGCGCAGAAGACCGGCTTCGGCATGGTCCCCCTCCTGCCGGGAATCTGGTCCTCGCTTCATCTGGACACTGCCGTCACCCTGCCGGTCGGGGTCGAATGCTACGCGGCCTACGCGCTGCGGGCCTGGCTGGCCGCCGGCCACGCGATCAGCGACCGGACCCGGCGGTTCGCCAGGCGATCGGCGATCTTCTCATTCGCCCTCGGAATGGCCGGCCAGGTCGCGTTCCACCTGATGGACCAGGACCGGATCACACGGGCACCCTGGGTCATCACCACCCTCGTGTCCTGCCTTCCGGTCCTGGTCCTGGGCATGGGGACCGCCCTGGCCCACATGCTGCGCGAGGACGCCGCAGCAGCCGGGCAGGCACAGGCCAGCGCCCCCGGACCAGCCACTCACGTGCCACTGGCCTGGTCCCCGGCAGACCAATCCGGGGACCAGCCAGACCAGAACCCGCCGGACCGGACCACCAGGGAACCCCGCCCTCCGGGCCGGACCAAGACGCTGCCCCGGCATGACGGCCATACTGCGGCTGAACCCGTGGTACCCGTCCCGCACACCGCGGAGCCGGGCACCGAGCACGCCCGCAATATCGCCCGCGAGCTTGCCGGAGCAGGCCAGCGCGTGTCCCGGAGAGCGCTGCGCAGCCGCGGGATCAAGGGCTCGAACGAGGCGCTTAACACCCTCGCGCTCACCCTCAGCGCCGAACTCGCGAGCGACACGGCCGGTCGCCCGTAAGGCGGCAGAGGCCGGCCGGCCCGCCTTGCGGGCCCGGCCGGCCTCACGATCCTTGTTTCCGTACGCGCCGCCCGTCGTCAGGCCGATATGGAGCCGGCACCGGGCGTTGGTCCCCGGGCAATCGGGGGCATCTGGCTACACTGAGCCGCATCGGCCGCCGGGAGCCGCCATTGGAGTCCCGGGCAGAGCTTCGGAGGCGTACGGGAGTAATCACCATGATGGCGGGAGCCAGGGGCAGGCGTGACGAGCCCGACCCAGGGCATTTCGAGCGGTTCTGCCATGTCGCTGTGCCGGACCTGCTGACTGAGGTATGCCACGTCAGCACCGAACTGGCCGCGCGAATCGGCGATGACATCCTGGTCCGCGCGGAATCCTACGCGACGCTAGACGACAAATCACGGGACGTACTGATAGCGCCGTTCGCTGAAGAGATCGCCAGATACGAGCCGGCCGACTCGTCACTGATGCTGAAAGGTGCGGTCGCCGTGGTGGTCCGCAGCGGCCTGCTGGAGGAGGCGCACGCGCACGGACCGGTGGAAGCCGGCGGCATCCAGGGCATCACCACCTTGGCGGCGGCACCGCTGTCGCACTTCCTGGCCGCCCGGCGCCGGAACCCGGTAACCGTGGAGCACAACCTGTTCGCAGACCTGGCGGATGTGTGCCCGCGAGCATGGGCCTGCCTGGGAGCTGTAGCCGAGGCCTACGGCGCAGGCGGCGGCCGGTGGCCGTACCGCTTCCCTCCGGCACAGGTCCCGGAACTGCCCGCCGCCGAGGTCGAGGCACCCCCAGCGGACACCCGCGACGGCGTGGTGATTCTCAACGGCATCGACCCCCGGTTTGACCAGGAAATCGTGCAGCGCATGCGCGAGGCGGCAGTGCCGGGTGACGCGGTGTGGCTCACCGCGTCGCTCAGCCGCATTTCGCGGCACCTGGGCAAGCTCTTGCAGGCGGTGGAATACCTGCTCGCCCACGAGGTTCCCATCCTCACCGCCAATTACCTGCTGCGCCCCCGTGAAGTCTGGGTGCGCCGTGGCGAACTGGCTACAGTCGACCACGAGGACCCACTCGCAGCCTGGCGTGCCTCACGAGGTCTGTCCGGTGTGCACCGCGCCGTGGCGGCGGAGGCGTGAAGCGAATGGAAGCCAAGGAGAAGGCCACAAAGGGCCGGACGCCACATAGGCCGGGCGACGGGAAGGACTTACCCAGAACGCGAAGGAGCGCGGGACAGGGCTATGAGGAACTCGGCCGGTCATTCTCGGCAGTGCGCTTCAGTTCGCGCTTCTACGCGATTTCCCCGGCTCGATTCTCCACTCGCGCCGCTAATGGTCTTAGTGAGCGTCAGCCACGATCCACCATGAGCTACCATGAGCTACCGCTTTTCAGGGGTCCTTTCATTCCTGAACCCGTATTGCCAAGGCGGGTAATCGGCCCAGCTCACCCGCATTGGCGCTGGTCGCTGGGCCTACATGCCTATTCTAGCGGTCGTGCCGCCGTGTGCCGGAGAATGCCGTCTTGTTCGTGTTACCGGCGTGTTGATCTTCGCCAATTCCCGGACTGTGTTGCTTGTGTGTTGCCCGCAGCAGGCCCGCTCGGCCATCGCGCCGACGCCCGCCTCCGGACCGGCGGCCTGGCTCGGAGCTCGAAGACGAGCTGCCGCGACTACCCATCGGCAAGTCGGCCGTCCGGTTGCTCCTGGCGCCATTGCCGGAATGACGTACCGTGACGAACAGAGTGTGCTCCAACGGCTCAAACCGCGCTGCCGATTTTGCGCTACCTGTCGCTGACGAGATTGCCTCGGCCGAGCGGCACAGAATGGCCAGTTCTGGTGCGTGTCTCCTGACTCACGCTGGCGAGCCCGCCATTGAAGGAACGGCTAGCTGAAATTACCGTATGCATGATCTTCCGGCCGATGTGCCCGGCAGCGCTAATGACCTGCTCAGCCACAACGAGCGGGGATCGCTAGACCTCCGGCGTCAAGGCAGGTCGACGTCCTGCGCACTCTCCTGTCACTCTATGCCGAGCTCCTCAGCGAGACTTGAAACGAGCTGATGGTCAAGGTCGGCTGCGGTAAGGACCAGGTCAGCCGAGAAGCAATCAACCATGCCGACCGCGAGCGCCTTGCGCGCTGATTCGGGGTCAAGCGCTGCGGCCGCCTGGACGGTGAGCGCGAGCAACCGGCCCCGGACGGAGCGATCAAGGTGGCCAACGCTCGCCGTGGCGCCCTGGATTAGCGGCAATGCTCGCCCGGGATCTCTCGTTGCCACCGCGGCTTCCGCTATCGCCACCAGCAGCTGACCACGCAGATTGCGATCATGTACTTCCTTCGCGAGAGCTACTGCTGTTGACAGCCAGCCCGCGTCGCACACGGCCGCGGCCACGACGGACAAGGGCTGCTGCGCGGCGCTGAAGCGAGCGAGATCGGGAAAAACGTCCTCAGGATCCGGCTCAGGCTCGAGTCCGGCGATTTCAGCCACGAAGTCGATGATCACGGTGAGCTCGGCGCGCTCGGCCTCGTCGGTGACGGCGGCGGCTGCGGACCGTGCGGCCGTTAGCCGTCGGCAGCTGGCCGCGGCGTAGGCGATGTCGGCACGCATCCACGGAGCAGGCTCACCTGTGCTGGGACCCGCGGCCCGGCCTCCGTTGGTGACCCGGAGAGCTTCGGCGAACAGGCTGTCGGTCTGGACAGGCCGGTCCCGGAGGGCTGCCGATTTGGCGAGATCCAGCAGCGTCCCGACCCGCCGGCTAGGGATGGGGATCAGGCGAGAGATGCGGCCTGCCAGCTCGTGATGTCCGGAACGATCTGCGGCCCGGGCCAGCGCGGCGAGGGCGTTGGACCGCTCGGCCGGATCGGCCGGATCGGCCAGGTCGGCTGGGAGCGCGATCCGGCGTGATTCAGCGGACAGGCGCTCTGGCCACTCAGCCTGGCCCGTCGCATAGCGGGCGATCTCGGCGAGAGCCTGGCAGCGTGGCACCTGTTCGGACTGGTCGGCCGCCTGGCATGCCGCACTGAACAGCCGCGCGGCCCGGTCTGGTGCCCCCGCGAGGGCCTGGGCCATGGCGGCCAGGACGCAGGCACGCAGCGTCGGGTCTTCGGTGACAGCGCACGCTTCCGCCTCGGCGACTAGCTCTGCGGCCAGGTCGGTGCGGCCGAGTATGGCGGCAGCCGATGCTATGCTGCCGAGGGTCGACGCCTTCCGGGCCGGGTCGGCGACGGTGCTGGCCACCTCGCGAGCCGCGATGAGCAGGCCTTCACCGAGCGGCGCGGCTCCGCGGGCGAGGGCAATAGCGGCCAGGATACCGGCCCGTACATCGGGCAGTTCTACCTCGTCGGCGGTCGTCCGGGCGGTGGTGAAGTCGCCGGCGTTGCAGGCAGCCTGACTGATGACGGTCCGGGCAGCGGTCCGCTGAAACAGGTCGGTGATCGCCGCGGCGGCTTCGCGGGCCGCGGCGAACTGCCCGGTGACGGCGGCGGCCTGGGCGATGGCTCTCAGGGTCCAGGCGTGCCCGCGCGCATCGGTCATGCGGTCGGCTATCGCCAGGGCGGCGTCGATCTGCCCGGTCGCCGTGGCGGCTCGCGCGATAGCGCTCATCGTCGCGCCCCGCGGGCCTGACTCGGGCATCTCCGCGACGATCCCGCTGGCCGTGTCGATCTGACCGGCTCCTGCGACCGCCTGGGCGACCGCGCTCAGCGCGCCGGCTCGCTGGAACGGATCGGCGATAACGGCGATGGTCTGGCGGGCCTCGTCGATCTGCCCGCGCCCCGCGGCGGCCTGAGCGATGGCAGCATGGGCAGCGTCCCAGAGCTCGCGATCGGTGATGTGGCCGGCCAGGTCCCAGGCGACCCCGAGCTGACCGCTGGCCGCCGCGGCGGCTGCGACCGTACCCCACGCCCAGTTCCGCTGGGCCGGATCGTTCATGTCTAGGGCAAGCGCGCCGACCGCGCCGAACTCCCAGATGCTAGCCATGACATACGTGATCGCGGCGCGAACCCAGGCCCGCTTAACCGGGTCACCGATGCTGTTAGCGATCCGCAGCGCCATCTCAGGCCGACTGACGGTTACGGCGACCTGGGCGGTCGCGCTCTGGGCGCTGAACAACGCGGCGTCGTCCTCGACCAGCCAGGCAGCGTCGATGGCGCTGGCGAGCAGAGCGTCTGCGGGCTGGCCCGTTGCGAACACCGCCTGCGCCACCGCGCCAAGGGCTAGGGCGCGCTGAGCGTGGTCCTCGATCCTGGCCGCGATCTCGGTAGCGGTGCGGATCAGGCCTGCGGCCGCTCGGCCTGCCGCGGCGAACGCATGCGAGAGGGTGCACAGGAGCGCCGCCTGCGGCAGCGGACCGGACGTGTTGGCCGTGCTCTCCTGCACGTCATCGAGAAGCCTGCCGATCGTTCCCGCTGGGCCGCCCGTTATCGCCTGGTTCATCTCCCTGACTAGGGCGATGCGGACGATCGGATCGTAAAGATCAGCGGCGATGCGAATCGTGATATCGAGCCGCTCCGATTCCACCGCCTTCCTGGCCACGGCCAACGCCGCCTGGATCAATGACATCTGCACACCGCGATGCTTGCCGTTCGCGGTCGCCACCGCGACGGTCCACACCGGTCCTGGTATGACGAAGTCGTCGCCGGTATCCGGGGCCAGGATCGGCAGGGGAGGGCAGTCAAGCTGCCGGGCCGCGCTGCGCGCCTGGGCGAGGAACTGTTCCGCGTAGCTCACCTCCCCGGCGGCCGCGTAGCCTTGCGCGAATGAGGCCAGGCAGGCCACGGCATCCTCAGGGTCAGCGAACTCAGCCGCGACGACCCGCGGGTCGAGCAGGTGGTGGACGGCCGCGGCGGCCACAGCTGTCGCGATCATCCGGCCTGAGCGCTGCTGGTACTCGATGATCATCGCCACCGCGGCCAGTGCCCTGATGAAGAGGGTGTTCGCGAGCTGCGGCTGCCCGGCTCGGGCCGCCTCGCCGCCGATGCTGGCCAGCGCGCCGGCCCGGTCCGCGGGTTGTTCGAGCTGCATGGCCAGCCGTTCGGCCCGCGCCCAGTGCCCGAGCCCAGCGTGCGCCTGGATCAGGCTAGCCGGATACCGGGCGAGCGTTCTCAGCAGTGTTTCGCGGCGCAGCGCGAGCAGGCAGCCAAGAGACAGGTCAGGCTGGTCCAGGCTCGCTATCTGGCCGAGTGCAAGGGTGAGTTCCTCGACCGCGGCCGCGTCGTCGCCCGTGCTCGCACGTAGCCGGCCCATCCGCGCCGGGGTGGTGAGCGCGGCCAGCCTGCTCACTTCGGAAAGCCGCGCCAGAAACGCCGGGTAACCGACCATGAGGTAGGCCGGCGTGACCTTCGGCCAGCCCTGATCCGCAAAGCCGTCGGCCCAGCGCTTGATGGCGTCCTCGTGGGCTTCGATCGTGTCCTGTCCCAGCTCGGCGCGTGTCATCTGGAGGAGGGCGTTGTGCTGGAACGCGTACCTGTCTGAGCCGTCATCGAGCAGCCAGAGCAGTCCGCGCCCGACCGCCTGCTGGAGCAGGCGCTGTATCCGGGGCGAGAGCAGCCGGCTATCGCCGAAGGAAGGATTTTCCACGCTGAGCAGAGCGGCCACTTCCGCGGGCCTGAGCGGCCCGGCCGCGGCAAGTAGTCCCAGGGCATCAGCGGCCTGGGTCTCGTCGAGGAAATCACGCAGCGCCTTGCCTGCATCATGCCTGCGCACCTCAGCGTGGCTACTGCGGATAAGCGTCTTCCTGACGCATGTCTGCGGCGCGCGAAGTGGATGATCCTCAGCGAGGTCGAGCCCGGGAGGGTCCCTCCGGATGAGAATGACGCGCTGGTGCCGATCGGGGCCTGCGGGAATATCGGCCGGAATGAGGCTGGCGATGGTCGGCGATTGCGTGTCGTTCTCGTCGAGGCCGTCGATGAGCAGGACAAGGGTCCGCCCGCGCGCCTCCGCCTCGGTGCTCGCCTCGTCCCACAAGGCGCTGAAGGCGGCGCCGTCCGGCCGCGGCGGGGGGTCCTTGTTGACGAGGGCAGCGAGCTGGTCGCACGCGTGCTCCCGGAACTGGGCCGTCTGCTCGCCCAGCGGCCGGGAAACGAAGAACGCGACGATATCCACCCCCGGCGGGGGGTCGAGAACGAACTGCGCGGCGAGCTCCGTCTTGCCGGCCCACCCGGCCGCAACCCAGTCCGCGTACGGCCGGACCTCGCCACCGCCTTGGCCTGGAAGGGTGAAGGCCCGCAATTCTCCCAGCTCGGCGCTGCGGTCGAGCAGTCCTCCCTTTGGCAGCAGCTTCTTGATCATCGAGTAATAGCCGGATCTCCTGCACGCTGGGTGAACGCACAGGTCGTGCCCGTCATCGGCCAGCAGTTCGCGGAACTCGGCCACGCTGTCGGCCGGTTCCATGAACTCGGAATAAAGCTCTTCGCTGGTTCCGGCCGGAATAGCGATCCGTTGGGCGACGAAACCCGCTGTTACCCGCTCGGCCTTAATGGCCACGCCGATCAGGAAGTCGTGTGCGAATACCGCGGCCCCGGAAAAGCCTGACCATGCTTCGCCCTGGCCGGCCGGATCCGCGGTGAGGCTCAGGTCGAGCATGCCACTGCGCACATTTCTCTGCGCGAGGATAACGCCGCTCACCTGGTCGCAGTCGCGGAGGGTTTGCTGGCCGGACAAGGCACGGGTTTTACGACTGGGATAGCCCATGGCTTCGAACGGAAGCTGCCAAGCGGGATCCGGCAGGTCACCGAACGCGGCGGGGATCAGCTCCCATGACGGCTCACCTTCGGGCCAGTGGACCCGGAGCAGGGCGATATCGGTCACCGTTCCCGCCCAGGCGACTTCGGCCGCCGCGATCAGCGGCTGGTCCGGGCGGTGTGCACTGAAGCGCACGGATATTGCGCCGGTGAACCTGGTGGGCTCGACCACGTGGCGGGCCGTAAGCACGAGTGCCGGGGAAACGAGGTATCCCGAGCCGAAGCTGGCCAGCCGGGGACCACCGGGCTCCTCGACCCAAACCTCGACGACCTGGTCACGCTGCAGTCCCGGGCCGGCCATCATCGCGTTTGCGCGCCAGTTACTTCGGCTTGTCCAGCAGGGAGCTGGACATGTCGTACGGCTCGCCCTCCTTCGTCAAGGGCGTCAGTGCCAAGCTGACCCGCTGCGTCGACTCGGTGGCCACGGATCCGCTTGCGCCGAGTTGGAAGACATAGAACTTAATGCCTCCGTTTGCTCCCGCTTCCCTCTTGGCGGCCACCGTGAACTCGACATTGACCGGACCTACCACGAATCTCGGGCCGGCCTCGGCATTCCCGCTAGCTAGCCCATCCTCATGCGCAGCCAGCAGTTCTGCCCGGAGAGCGGCCACCCACTCGCGCAGCGGCATCAAATTCTCGCTCTTCTCCATAGGTGCCACCCCTCACCCAGCTCCCACCCTGACCCAAGCGACTATAGCTTGCGCCCTGTTTGATATTTAATCTGCCGCACGGAGAGAAGGTTGTCGACCAGGTCGATGGCGGCCGTCCTGCCAACGAGGTCCGTGCTGCCAGAGTGGAGCTAGTTACGCACCTTACGGCCGACTGCCTACGCTGAGGATGCGGCCGGTAACTTCCAGGCCGGGACGCTGCGGGCGGCTCGCTCGCCCGTAGTATGCCAGCGGCCTCGCTAATCTCCATGGCATGGGGACCAGCATCCGCGATCTATTCGGCCTGGCTCGGGATTCACCGGCGGCTTGACGGCTCGAGGAGGACAAGAAGCAGTCGCTAGCCTGCCGGAAGCATCACCATCGACAGTCGCGGCGACCACGGCCCCGGGATCCTGACCGAACTGAGGTGGGGATCACCAACCCCGCACCGGCTCTGTGTGCGGACGCGGTCTGCACCATCTCCGGCAGGGCGCCCAGCACCTCCCAGGGCAGGTCAGTGTCGACGGGGATGACCTGAGACAGCGGCACCGACGTGTACTCGGCATAGCCGCCGTCGTAGCTGCGCCCCATGTCCCCCATCATCGCGACGACCTTCTGCCCGGGAGCCAGCCCGCTGCCGGCCGGGGCCGCGTCGACGGTGCCGGCGGCCTCGATACCCGGCACCCGGGGAAAGCTGACGCCCGCGCTCAGACCCAGCCGGAGCTTCAGCTCCGAGCGGTTGAGGCCGAACGCCTCGACGCGGATGCGCACCCAGCCGTCCCGCTCGGGCGGGAGCGGGAGCGTGGTCAGCCGCAGGTTGTCCACGGAGCCGGGGGCGGAGAGCCGGACGGCGCGCATGGTCGTCGGAGAGGAGCTCATCGGCCTGCCTTCTTCCCCAGAAGTAGGAGAGTCGGTCGGCGGTGGTCAACATGCGGCCGCTGCGGCTTCATTCCCGACTCACCCCGGGTTTCCGCCTGTTGAGATCGGCATGGCCGCAGGGCGTCACCCGGTGCTGCCGCCCGGCGGTGCGGTAGCCGGCGGAGGGGCCAGGGCGAGGCTGACGAGCCTGCTATACGCCTTGGGTTCTGACCGCGGCCGACGGGAGAGGTCCTCATCGCATAGCCGCGGGTCCCTGAACTCCCAGTCGGGATAGGTGCTCACGGTCATGCGGGAGGTGAACGTGCGGTGGGAGTACGGCCGCCCAGAACCCGCCGCGAGGATCAGGAACAAGTAGCGGCCAGACGGGACCATTATGGCTGATCTGCGCGCATACGACCAAGCAATCTGCGCGATGCCCGAAAAGAAATAATCGGCGATCTGTAATTGTTCGAGCTAGTAACAATGTCCCGCTTCTTACGCTACGCGACCGCGGGGAGCGCTGACCGAGCCTGTTGTGGCCCACCTGGATCCCCGTCGATGATGTGACCTGTCGTTTACAAGGCGGTCGTCCACACCGAGGGCATCATAGCCAGCAAGATAACTCAGCCCAGTTCACCTGTATCTTTGCTGGTCACTGGACTTGTTCGGTCATAGCAGCAGTCGCGCCGTATACCGGATAGTGCCGTCTTGTTCGTGTTGTCGGTGTGTTGATCTTTACTGCGACCGGAACTCCGGCACAACATATTATGCTATTGAGCTTCCGCTTTTCAGAAGGTCTGTCGCTGCCCGGACCACGGGAGCTGTCAACGGCGTTAGCCCCGCGCTGCCTGCATAAAGGCTTGCCAGGGCTAACAAGGCCATGCTAGCAGCCGTGCCGTCTTGTACCGGGTAATGCCGTTCTGTACGTGGGGTTTTTGTGGGCGCCGCCGGGCGCGGGCGCGGACTTGTGGGGACTCTGTGGGGCGCCCAGAGGCCCGTCCGGCCCTCTGGGCGGGACCTGGAACCAGCTCCGCGACACGCGCGTGTGCCTGCCATGACTACCCTGTCACAGGACAGTGGCGATGCCAGCGCGGGCACCGGCGAGCCCGGAGACGAGGCCAGCATCGGTGACCGCCGGCGTGAGGGCTGGCTGGGCCGCCCGGCTTTCAAGATCACGAGACATCCGGGGCAGTAATGCATGCAGGATGCTGTCAGCGGATGGCCAACGGCGACCAGGGGCCGGTTCCGTGGCGGCTATCACACAGCGTGATTTTACTCGCCGGCCTCGGCCACGGTCTGCTCAAACAGGGTGATCGCCTCGGCCGTGCGCCCGGCGTCCCGGTAGGCGTCGGCGAGGTTAAGCCTCGTGTCAAGGGTGTCGAAGTGGTCGGGGCCCAGCTCCAGCCCCTGGTCGGCTAGCAGCGGCTCTGCGATCAGGATAGACTGCGCTGCGCTGTCACCCAGGCAATTCAGGGACCACACTGCCCACAATCTGAGCCGGAGCATGCGGCGGACCAGGGCACTGTCGGCGGGGCAGCCAGCGGACCACTCGGACAGGGCCATAATCTGCTCAACCAGATCCCTGACCGCGCCCCGGTTCTCGTACCAGGTCTGGCCGAGTGGTTCTGAGAGCCCGTCAAGCAGCTGCGCGGCCACCGTGCAGGCTGCCGTGAGGAAGTTCCCGCCTGCTAGCTGCTCCCGGATCACCCGGGTCACCAGGCGGTGCGCGCTAACGCTGGAGCCATCCACGCTGAAGGTCAGCAGCGACGCCCCAGCCAGCCGGGCCAGCGCCCGGTCCACCACCATAGGAGACAGCTCACCAGGCTGCCCGTCCCGCTCCAGGATCCCCTGCAGGGCGGCTTCCTGTACCAGAGCCCGGCGGACTCCGGCGGCCGACAGCACGGCCAGCAACTCCAGCACCGCCGTACATAGCCCAGTGTCGTCCCCAGCCCGGACACCCTCCAACGACAACAGCACTGCGGCCGCCACGCCGCGCGGATACTGGCCGGCGTCCACTGGCCTCAGCAACTCATCCACAGGAATGCCGCGCAGCCGCTCCAGATAGGTGTCATAACCCAGATGCTGATCGGCAATCACGGCGGCAGCCTGCGCCAAGGCCAGCGGCAGATATCCGAGCTCGGCGGCCACCGCGCGGCCGCCCTCAGGATCAGCCAATCCGGTTCGCTCGGCCAGGAACGCCAGCGCCTCTGGCTCGGAAAACACATCCACCAGCACGCCCACTCCCAGATTCGCCACCGACCGCTGGTTGCTAGTGATGATCACCCGAGCAGCCCCGGTCGCGGGGAACCCCGGGCCGCAACACGGCCGGGTCGGTGGCGTTGTCGAATACCAGCAGACACTGGTCCCCGTCGATCTCTAGCCGGTGCCGCACCGCACGGCCCGCCGCCGCCGCGTCCGTCGCGCCCGCACTCAGGCCCAGGCCGGCGGCGACATCGGCCAGGTCCGCCAGGACCCCGGCAACATCTTCGGCGTTAATCCACGCCACTAGCCGCCAGCCCTGATCGATGCACGACCGCGCGTAGGCCGCTGCAACGTGGGTCTTACCGACCCCGCGCATCCCGGTCAACGCACGCACCACCGACACCCCTGGCCCGGCGGCACGCAGCGCCGCCAGCAAGCCCGCGCGCGGCTGGAACGCCGGAGGCGGCTGCGGCACATCCCCAGTCACCACCTGCCCAGGTGCAGCGACAGGCAGCGGCTGGATCAGATTCTGGATGTAGTTCCCAATGTCGTATGCATTGTGTTGAATGTTGTGATCACCGACCTGTACGCCCTGCCCAGCCGTTACCTCCACCCGGGTCACGGGTGGTTCACCAGCACCGGCACTTCCGGTCATCCCAGCCAGGCCTTCCCGGGGTCAGGCGCGCCGCGGGCCGAAAGTGTTGGTCTGCATGTTACGGTCACCGACCTGGACACCTTGGGAGTCCTGGACCGTCACGGCGTACTTCCCCGCCCGCGACCCGGCTTCATCAACCAGGGTCATCAGCGCCTGCGCCGCGGCCACCAGATCGGCGTCACCGTCTGCGCCTACCGCGGACAGCTCAGCAGCCAGCGGCGCCTCCCACGTCTGCGGGGCAGCCTGATGCTCAGCCAGCACCAGCTCCGCCTTGGGACGACTAGCGAACCGCCTTTTCACCAGGGCCGTCACGCGCGTATAAGCGTCCTTGACCGCCGACGATGCCCCTTCTTGCAATGCCGAGGCCGCGCCTGCGGCCAGCGCTGTCACAATCAGCGTGACCGGATCCATCCGCCCTAACCTCCCCACCTCAAGTGATAATTGGCCTATACTCTCACGCTCAGCGTCCAGGTCGTAACCTCGCACAACCCCCGGGAACCGGCAGATCTTGACCCGCCGACCTTGCTAAACCCGACTAATGCCGACGCGCCAGAACAGCCGGTTCTGGATGTCCGCAACCAGCCGGACAGTCATCGTCCGCGGCATACCTTCAATAAGGCGGATATTGCGTGTCGCAGATCCGGGGGAGCCAGGTCGACCCGTTCCTGGCTTGACCTGGGCAGCGGTTAAGGCGGTCAGCCCCAGCGCGGCAACGGCGGAGGTCAGTATTCCGGGCGAGCCGGTCGAGCTTGGGTGCGACGCGTGTCGCTATGCCTGCTGCCCGCTCGTGGGGCAGGCGGAGCCGCGCCGGATCCATTGCTACCGCGCCGTCAGCCAGCCCTGAGTCACCCGGCGATGGCAGGCTTCGTCTGCGCCGCCTGCACCGCATCCATGCCGGGCGGCTGCCCGCCGAGCACCTGGCGCACCTGCGCGAGGTGGCTGGCGATGCTGTCCTTCTGCCGGGTGAGGTCGTCGACCTCGCGCTGGGCCGCGGCCCGGCGGCGTTCGGCATCGGCCTTGACCTCGGCGAGCAGCTGATCAGCCTGGGTCGTGGCCTGGCCGACGATCTGGTCGGCGTTCTTCTTGGCGTTGCCGGCCAGCTGCCGGGCGTACTGGTCGGCGTCCCGGCGGGTCTGGTCGGCCTGGACGCTGGCCTTGGCGGCCCGCTGCTCGGCGGTGGACGCGCGCTGCTCGGCCTCGGACACGAGTTTCTGCGTGGCGGACTGGGCGGCGGCGAGGCGCTCGGCTTCCTGGCGCTCGGCCTCTTCCCGGCGCGCCGCGAGCTGGATCTCGAACTCGGCCTCGGACTGGGCCCGCTGGGCCTCGCTCTCCTGCAGGATGTGCTGCGCCTGGCTGCGCATCTCGTCGGCCTGCCGCTTGGAGGTGGTGAGGATCTCGTCGCGGTCCCGCTTGGCGGTGGCCTTCAGCTGGGCGACCTCACGCTCGGTGCTGGTGCGCAGCTTAGCGATGTCACGCTCGGCCTCGGCCTGCTTCTCCGCCACCTCGTGGTCGGCCGTGGCCCGGAGCTTGGCCGCCTCGCGCTCGGTGGTGTTGGTCAGCTCGTCGGCCTCGCGCCGGGCCGTGGTCCTGATCGAGTCGGCCTCACGCTCGGCCGCGCTGCGCAGGTCGTCGGTCTCGCGCTTGGCGTTGGCGCGCAGCTCGGAGGCCTCGTTCCCGGCGCCGGCCCGCAGCTCGGCCGCATCGGCCTTGGCCGCCGCCTTGATCTCGTTCGCCTCGGACCTGGCCGCCTGGACCACCTCGGTGGCCTGCTCCTCGGCAAGCCGCAGCAGCTGCTCGATCCGGGCGCCGAGGCCGGAATAGGTGGGGCGCTCCTGCTCATGGATCTGGCGGTGGGTTTCGGACAGCTCCCGCTGCATGGCCTGGGCTTGCTCGCGGTGCTGCCGCACTTCAGCGTCGATCTGCCGGATGTGCTCATCGACCTGGTGACGGTCATAGCCCCGCATCACCGTCACGAACTCACGCGGCGGGGCTTCTTCGAAGAAGTTGGTCAGCGGGGCGTCAATGTCCGATTGCATGTGGCCCGATCCTGACTAGACGTGACGACGACGGGGGTGTTCACGGATTTGCGCCGGGTGATCGGGCCCGCCGTCCGCACCGCGGGCCTCAGGCTCCCATCCAACGACACGCACGCTACTCTTACTCTGGGATGCTGGCGGGTCCTTCACGGCCTTGACCCGGACTTCACCCGCGCTGTCTTCGACAGCGGCTCGTTTGCTCACGCCCAGTTCACCGGCGGCACAGACCCCTCCGGCAACGTTCAGTTCACCGGTAGCAGCCTCGACTTCGATGGCGCCGAGTTCCTTAGCGGCGCGGTCAGCTTCACGGCCGCCCAGTTCAACGGTGCAGGCAGCTTTAAGGGTGCCTGCTTTGCCGACGACCGGAGATCACATCGCCCTTTCGGGCTCGGCATAATGCGTGATCATGCCTGTGATCGGGGCGCAGCGCGCCTCAACCCCGGAGCCTCAGGATCATAGGCATATCGGCCATGTGAGTGAGTTGCCGCGACCCTCGCAAGATGTGAACGTCTCAGCCCCGCTGGCTTGTAGCGGACTTGAATTTAACCATCAGGCCGACGGGCACCCGGCCGCGGTCTTTGACCTCGATGCCCTGCGCCCTGGCCCACTCGCGGACCTCGGTCGTGTTCAGCCCGCCCCCCGGCCCGCGGCGGCTGCCGCGGGCTGGCTTACGG
>JBKQQQ010000774.1:0-2937 GCA_052144275.1 Streptosporangiaceae bacterium | reverse complement strand
GGCCGCGTAGGTGAAGAACGACCGGATGCACGCCAGGCGCTGGTTGCGGGTCGGGGCCGTCCATGACCTGGCGGCCTGCATGTGGTCGAGGAACCCGGTGACGGTGGCCCGGTCGAGCATCGTGAACGTGACGTTCTCGACTGCGACGTGGTGGTGTCCGGCGGCGTAGCCCAGGAGCATGTTCCAGGTGTGGCGGCACGACGTGATCGTGTTCCCGGCTGCGCCGCGCTGGCGGGGCAGGAACGCGGTGAACCACTCGCGAAGGTGCCGGTAGAAGCCGTCCGCGGCCTGCGGGCGGGCCTTCACGGCGTCACCTCCGGGATGATGCCGGCCGCGGAGGTCAGGCCGGTCGCCGCGAGGCGCCCGGGCAGCAGGTGGACGTACCATGCCGTCGGGGAGTACTTCTGGTGTCCCATGTAGGCGGCCAGGTAGGGCAGCCAGGCCTCGAGGTCCCTGCCTTCCTCGACCCAGCGCATCAGGGTGCGGGTGGCGTGATTGTGCCGCAGCGTGTAGGGGGTCGACGCTGGCGCGATCCCGCCCGCCCGCTCGCAGCACAGGTGGTAGCCGGCGATGAGCCAGGACGGGGAGTACTGGCGGCCGTGCTGGTCCTCGAAGAACCACTCCCGGTCCGGGTGCCGCAGGTCCGCCAGGTGATCGAAGCGGGCAAGCAGCCCGGCCAGGTCCCCGCTGACGGGGACACGGCGGTCCTTGTTCCGCTTGGAGCGCTCGATCATCACCATCGCGTTCCCGGTGTCGACGTCGCGGCGGCGCAGGCGGCGGGCCTCGGGCGGGCGCAGGCCCGCGCCGAGGATCAGGCGGAAGATGACCGGGATCGTGTACTCGCGGAACGGGCTGCGGTACTCGGGGCCGATGGAGTCAGCGGCGCGGAAGAAGGCGGCCAGCTCGCCGTCGGTAAACATGTGCGGCAGGCTCCGGACCGGGCTGGCGATCCACGCCGACGGCACGATGAATGCGTCCGCGCCGGTTAGCTGGAGGTACTTGCCGAACTCGCGGATCGCGCGGGTCCGGTAGGCGCCCCAGGTGCCCGTCGCCGTGTCCTTGCACCACGCGGTCGCCAGTTCCCGGGTCAGCACCGTCTCGCCGGGGTAATGCGAGGCGCAGAACCGGTCGAAGCCGGCCATCGCGTTCCGCATGTCGCGCAGGACGTGTCCCAGCGAGGTCCGCCATTCGAGCATCGCCTCGATCTGGGGCGCGAAACTGCTGGTGAACGTGCTCATCGTAGTCCCTCCCTGGTGCAGGCGAACTGGTCCAGCGGCAGGCAGCACTGCCGGAGCTGCTCGCTGGCCAGGGCGAAGTAGCGGCCGGAGGAGTTGACGCGGGCATGGCCCAGGATCTGCGCGGCCAGCGGCAGCCCGGCCCCCGACTCGATGAGCCTTGTCCCGGCAGTGCGGCGCAGGGCATGGAACGACTTGCCGTCACGGGCCTGGTGATCGATGCCGGCCCGGGCCAGGCGGCGGCGCATCAGGGTCGAGCCGGTCGAGTTCCCCAGCTTCACGTACGGCGCCTGGAGCCGGACGAACACTTCCGGGGCGCCGCAATCCGGCCGGCCGTGCAAGATCCACTCCGCGACGGCGTTGCCCGCCAGTGCCGGCAGCGGCAGCACCAGCGGCCTGGACGTCTTGGCCTGGACCAGCCGGATCTCGTCGCGGCGCCAGTCGATCTCATCCAGTCGCAGCGCGACAATGTCGCAGCAGCGCAGCCCGGTCGAGACCGCCAGCGCGACCATCGCGTAGTCCCTCTTCCCGCACGGAGTCCCGGTATCGATCCCCTTGATGAGACAGTCGGTCTCCTCACGGGTGAAGCACGGCAGCGCCCGCACCCGCCGAGGCGCGGCACGCGCGAGCAGGCCATCGATGCGGACGTCGCTGAGCCCGGCGGCGTTGAGGAAAGCGAAGAACCTCTTCAGCGACCACACCACGTTGCCGGTGCCCGCCGTCCGCCTGGGAGCCACCTCAACCAGGAACCCCCGGACGTCGTCCGCGGTGACGGTGCCGAGAGCACCCCGGCCGGCCCGGTCGAGATAGGCCAGGAACTGGCGGATCTCGCCGGCCAGCAGCCGTACCGATCCCGGAGCCACTTCCTGGCCGGCCGCCGCGGCGAACTGCTTCAGTGCGACACGGGAACTCCCGCTGAGCGCGAGATCAGGGTCCGGGCTCATCATCCGCCAGGTCACGGCACCGGTTGCCTGGAACTCCAGCATCAAGCGGGCTGACTTCACCAGGGCGTTTCGCCTGTTCGGACCGATCTCACCGCGGCGCGCACGCTCCTGCTGGCACGCGACGAACTCCTCAACCACGGTGCCTGACAACGCGTCGAGGCCCCGCCGGCCGCAGAACTCCACGACCGCCTCGCAGCACTTGCCGTAGCGAGCAACCGTGTCGCTCGACAAGCCCACGCCCTGAACCACGCCGAGCACGGCATCAGCCAGCCCGGACACCGTCGATCCCATGGCACTGTCTCCTTCTCACTCGGTGAACCCCGCCGTTCGCACGAACACGGCGGCACGATCACAGAAACGGAGACCGCCAGGAAAGAGACCACATGCGCGCAGATGACGCATCGGATTATCCCGGCAGGCGGCAGTCACCGGAGCACGTCATCCCAGGCCACAGGCCCGTCACGCGGGCAAGGGAGCGGGTATCGGAATAACCCGGGAATCGGAGTAATACCAGTAGGTGTGCTTGGGCTCGGTGTGGCCCAGCCAGGTGGACAGCAGCGGCAGCCGCCGTTCGGCGTCGGCGCCGTCTCGGTACCAGCCGATCACGCTCCGGACGGCGAAACTATGCCTGTTATGCGGAATTCCGCATAACCGGCATTAGGCGGACGGCGGGGTTATGCGCCCTGCCGGGGTGTTTCTGCTGGTGGGGGCCGTGCCGGTAGTGTTTTCGTCCGCATAATCCTGGCGGTCGGTGTTAC
>JBKQQQ010000773.1:0-4662 GCA_052144275.1 Streptosporangiaceae bacterium | reverse complement strand
CATCGCTATGCCCGTCAGATGGGCTCTGACCTGCGTTATCAAAACGAATCCGGGTCAACACTTCTCAGCTATGCCGATGATCTCTACGATGATCTCACCCGACGCATACGAGAAGCTCATCCTGCCGGGGCGGGGATTTCGCACAGCGGGTGGCTAGCCCCGCGGGGCTCGATCGGAAAGAGATCGATCATGGCAACTGAAACTTCAGGGGTCGCCGTATCAAGGCCGACCGATGTCGGCCTCAAGCGAGAGCTGGGGCTGATCGGGGCCACCTGGGCGTCCGAGACTTCCATCATCGGCTCGGGCTGGCTATTCGGCGCGCTCTTCGCCGCGCAGGCGGTGGGCGGAGCCGCCGTGCTGGCCTGGGCCATCGCCGGGGTCATAGTTATCATCCTGGCGCTCTGCCACGCCGAACTCGGCGCGATGTACCCGGTCTCCGGCGGCACGGCCAGGTTCCCGCACTTCGCGTTCGGCAGCGTGGCCGGCATCTCGTTCGGCTTCTTCTCCTACGTGCAGGCGGTGACGATCGCGCCGATCGAGTGCTTCGCGTTCATGCAGTACGCCTCCCACTTCTGGCCCAGCCTCTACAACCCGGTGACGAAAAACGTCACCACTACCGGCTTCGTGCTGACCATCGTGCTGATGGCGGTTTTCGTGGCGGTCAACTTCCTGGCCATGCGCCTCTTCGCGCGGGTCAACAACGTCATCACGTGGTGGAAGGTCGCGGTCCCGGTCCTGGCCATCATCGTGCTGCTGTTCAAGTTCCACCCCGGCAACTTCACGGCCGGCGTGGGCTTCATGCCGGGCGGGATCAAGGCCCTGTTCGGCGCGCTCCCGGCCGCGGGCATCATCTTCGCCTACTCCGGCTTCGAGCAGTGCGACCAGCTGGCCGGGGAGATCAAGAACCCGGGGCGCAACCTGCCGCGGGCGATCATCATATCGATCCTGATCGGCACCGTGATCTACGTCCTGCTCCAGGTCGCGTTCATCGGCGCGATGCCCCCCAGCGAGCTGGGCAAGGGCTTCGCGGGCATCACGAACACGAGCATCCTGTCCGGGCCGTTCGCCGGTCTGGCGGGCCTGGTCGGGCTGGGCTGGCTGGCGCTCATCCTGCGGATCGACGCGTTCGTCTCGCCGTCCGGCACCGGCCTGATCTACACGACCGGAACGTCGCGGATCAGCTACGGCCTGGCCAGGAACCGGTACTACCCGCAGATCTTCGGCAAGGTCGACAGGAACGGCATCCCGTGGGTCGGGCTGATCTTCGCGTTCCTGATCGGACTGCTCTTCCTGCTGCCGTTCCCCAGCTGGCACTCGCTGGTCGGCCTGATCACCGGCGCGAGCGTGCTGATGTACGCCGGGGCCCCGCTGTCCGTGGGCGCGTTCCGCGGCCAGGTTCCCGACGCCAGCCGGCCGTACCGGATGCCGGCCGCGGCCGTGCTCGCCCCGGCCGCGTTCGCCGTCGCCGACCTGCTCATCTACTGGTCGGGCTTCGAGGTGGTCTGGAAGCTCGGCATCGTCCTGGTGCTCGGCTACGTGATCATGGGCATCTCCATGGCGTTCGACCCGCAGCGGCCGCCGCTGGACTGGAAGTCCGCGGTGTGGCTGCCGGTCTGGCTGATCGGCATGGGCATCATCTCCTGGCAGGGCCAGTACAGCGGAGGAGCCGTGGCAGCTCCGGTCAACACCGGGCACATCGGGTTCTGGTGGGACATACTGGTCGTCGTCGTGTTCAGCGTGGCCATCTACTTCTGGGCGATGCGCACCAAGCTGTCGCGGGACGAGATGCTCCTGCTGGTCAACAAGCAGGGCGGCGAGCCAGAGCTGCCGGACACCGGGGTGCACCACTAAGCTAGAGTCGGCCGGCGAGCCACTGACCGTGGCTGAACGGCACGGACTTGTCCCGGCGGCCAGGGCCTGCCGAATACACGGCTTTTCCGCCTTGCGGGCCTTGAGTATCAGGCCCTGGTTCTTACGGATTGACGACGAGGCTGAAGGTGCCGCCGAACGCCTTTATTCCATTGCCATTTCCGGTGGGCGCGCCGGTGCCGTTCGGCTGCTCGTGGCTGAACAGGTAAAGCGGATGGCCGTACCAGCTGTGTGACGCCCCGTTGCTGGCCGTGGCCGTGACCGTCTGGTGCGGCTGGTCGGAGCGCACGTCGATGTCATAGTCGCGGTACGTGGCGTCGTAGGATGCGCTGGCCGTGCACCAGGCCCCGGCCTGGGCCGGGCCGCCTTCGGGTTCGGCGTGGGCGGGTACTCCGGTTCGTTCGGCCCAAGTCGCCGCCGAGTCACCGAATGTTCATTATGCCTTCGCTGCACACCGTGCAGGTCAGGTGCTCGTTACGCGTAACATGGAGCATGGTGACTGACACCAGGAACTGTGAGCAGTGCGGCTCTCCGTTCGCCCCGCGGCGAGAGCACGCGCGTTTCTGCTCCGCGCGCTGCCGGGTGGCATGGAACCGGCTGCATGCCAGCGGCTCCCCGGCCGAGGGGAGCGCGCTCGACTGGACCATCACCGCCATGCGGGACACGATCGACCGGCTGCTGCGGGCCAGGGGCTGGGACCAGCCGCACGCGTTCGCGGCGATCAGCGAGGCCGTGTGGTGGGTCACCATGGTCGACGCCACGCTGGTGCGCTACCACCCCGACGCCTACGACGGGGTCCTGGCGGCCCACGACGCGGCGGGACGCCAGGAGATCGAGGGAACGTTCGGGGGCCTGCGGTTCGTGCGGAACCAGATGGGCTACTACCTGGATCACGCGGACTTCATCAAGCCAGTCGGACCTCGCACCGGCGCCATCGCGGCCTGGACGTGGCGGTCGCTGCCCGAGCCCGGACTGGACTCGCTTCCGGCCCGCGGGCAGGAGTGGGAGATGACCCGCTACCGGGAGTACCAGGCCTGGCTGGCGGGCCAGCCCGTCGGCGAGATCTTCAGGCGCGCCGGCGCCTTCCTCCGGCTGGCCTCGGACAGCTGCCTCACCCCTAGCTAGGGCTCTTGCCTACTGCCTGGTTACCGCCGTTTCTTGCGTTTCCTGACGGCGGGCGCGGGAGCCGCGGCCACGGCCTGGTTCTGGCGGGCCGCCACCCGGACCGCGGACACCGCGGCGACGCCGCTGACCAAGGCACCTATCCCGGCGGCCGCGGTACCCAGCGCCGAGATCACCACCCAGGTATCAGGACCTGACGCCTGGGCTGCCGGTGGTGAAGACACGACCGGGGATGCGATACCGCCGGTCGGAGTCGGCGTGGCCACCGCGCCGGCATGACCGCCGCCAGCAGAACTCGCGAGCCAGATCGTTAAACCGAGGAGGAACGCGAACACGACCACCCACCCGATGCTTATCACTCGCCTGCGGGTCACGACGGCCGAAGTCATAGCAGAAACATACAACTGGCCGAACGGATCTGGCTCGTGGCCGAACGGACCTGGTTCGCGCCCGCCGGCGGTGCGGGTTTCTGCACACGATGATGCGACATGTTCACTCGGGACCGGCGGGGCGGCCCGGCGGGGCGAGGCGGTGCAGGATCAGCTCGGCGGCGACGACGATCAGCGCGAGGACGGTCATCGCCGGGCCGAGGATGGCCAGGCTGGTGACGCCGATGAGCAGGCCGATGACCGCCGAGATGCCCGCTCCCCCGGCGGCGGCCGCGCCGACCTGCCAGGAGATGACGTTGTGAGCTCGCTGCTCGCCGAGGCGGACCGGGGTGAGCGAGATCAGGGCCGGGAAGACGCCGGCCAGCGCGCCGCCAAGCACGACGAAGCCGGTGATCGCCACGGCGGTGTCCGGCTGCCACCAGACCGCGGCCGCGGCGAGCACGGCCAGGACGCTCCCCCAGCGGACCACGGCCTGCGGCGGCACCGGGCGGGGCAGCACGGCCAGCCCGATCCGGACGGCGGTCAGCGCGCCCCAGTAACCGAAGACGGCCAGGCCGGTCGCGCCAGCCGACAGGTTCAGGTGGCCGCGGCAGTAACTCGCCTCCCACTGCCCGGCGCCGACTTCCAGGCCGGTGTAGACGAAGAAGACGCCCATGCCCGCGACCACCACCCCGCCGTAGCGGCGCCGGGACCACGTCGCGGCCGGGTGCGGCTCGCTCGCGGGGTCCTGGGCCGCCGTGGTTACCCCGGATTGAGCGCGGTCACGCTGCCGGTGCCGCAGCCACAGGACGGCCAGGAGCAGGTCGAGGGTGAGCTGGACCAGGTAGGCCGGCCGCCAGGAGCCGGTGAGGATGGCGGCGGTGACGACCAGCGGGCCGATCGCGGTGCCGACGCCGTAGGCGCCGTGCAGCAGGTTCAGCAGCCGTGACCGGCCGGTCAGGGCCACCGCCGTGTTCAGCCCGGCGTCCATCATGCCGGCCGCCATGCCCAGCAGCACGGCCACGGCCAGGATCAGCCATAGCCCGGGGGCCAGCGCGAACCCGGTGTAGCCCAGCGCCGCGACCGAGCCGGCCACGGCGAGCAGGGTGGGCACGCCCAGACGCCGGATCAGCGGGCCGACGAAGGCGGTGACCAGCACGGACCCGGCCGTGGCGATGAGCAGGATCAGGCCGAGGGCACCGACCGGCGCGCCGAAGGTGGCGCGCATCGACGGCCACGCGGTGCCGAGCATCCCGTCGGGCAGCCCGAGGACCACGAAGCTGCCCAGGCTGAGCAGATCGGA
>JBKQQQ010000772.1:0-13238 GCA_052144275.1 Streptosporangiaceae bacterium | reverse complement strand
CGACGTCCGGTCCTACGACGTGTTCCTCGACCTGACCGCGGGGGCGGCGGGTCCGGTCCGGTCGCGGACCGAGATCCGGTTCGGGTGCCGGGAGCCCGGGGCGGGCACGTTCGCCGAGCTGACCGCGGCGGCGAGCAGCGCGGTCCTCAACGGGCGAGAGGTGGGTCCGGCGGCCGATGGGCGGCTCGGGCTGCCGGGGCTGGCCGCGGAGAACGTGCTCGTGGTTGAGGCCGAGATGGCCGGCGCCGACGGCGGGCGCGGGCTGAGCTGGTTTACCGATCCGGCCGATGGCGCCAGCTACCTGCTGTACAACGGCTACCCGACCGAGGCGCCGGGTCTGTGGGCTTGCTTTGACCAGCCGGACCTGATCGCCACCACCACCTTGAGCCTGGCGCTGCCGGCCGGCTGGGACTGCCTGACCAACGGGCCGGTGACCGAGCGGCCGCCGGCCGGGGAGGCGGGAATGTGGCGGTTCGGGCCGGTAGACGGCACGCGGACGTACGACCTGACCATCGCGGCCGGGCCGTACGTCGAAGACTGGCGCGGGGCCGGCGGGGCCGGGGGCTCGGTACGCATGAGCATCTGGCGCAGGCCGTCGCTGGCCGACGCGGACGGGGTGGCGGGCATGGCCCGGTTCGCCGAGACGGCCCAGCGGGCCCTGGAGTACTACGAGCGGACGCTGGGCGTGCCCTGCCCGTACCCGAAGTACGACATCGGGTTCGTGCCCCGGCTGGACGGGCAGGCGATGTCGGTACCCGGCTTGATGCTGGTCAACGAGAGCCTGCTGGCGCGGATGGCGGATCCGGACGACGACTTCGTGGCGATGGTGTGCGCGCATGAGGTGTCCCATCTGTGGTTCGGCTGCCATGTGAGCATGCGCTGGTGGGAGGACCTGTGGCAGGACGAGGCGATGGCCACCTACATGAGCTACACGGCCCTGGGCGACGCCGGCGCCTGGACCGCCTTCTGCTACCGGGAGGAGCCGCGCGCCTACCAGGCCGACGCGCTGCCGGGCCGGCAGCCGGTGTCCTCGCCGGTGGCCAGCGCGGCCGACGCGCTGTTCCGGCTGCCCGCCCTGACCTACTCCAAGGGCGCCGCCGTGATCAGGCAACTGGCCGCGCTGATCGGCGACGACGCGCTGCGGGCCGGGCTGGCCGACTTCATGCGGCGGTTCGGCGGCGGCAGCGCGGGGCTGGACGACCTGATCGCCTGCTGGTCGCGCTCGTCCGGCCGCGACCTGGGCGGCTGGGCGGACGAGTGGCTGCGGGCCGAGGGCGCGAGCACGCTGCGGGGCGCGGTGGTGGCCGCCCCGGACGGCACCATCGGGTCGCTGACCGTGCGGCAGGACGAGCCGCGGACGCACCGGCTCGGCATCGGGCTCTACGACCGTTCCGGGGTCTCCGGGTCGGGGCTGCGGCGCCGGCGGGTGCTCAGCGCGGAGATCAGCGGGCCGGTCAGCGAGGTGGCGGTGCCTGCCGGGGAGGCGATGCCCGACGCGCTGGTGCTCAACGACGGCGACCTCACCTATGCGGAGATCTCGTTCGACCCTGCCACCCTGGAGGCGCTGGCCCGGGCGGCGATGGACGTGGGCGACCCGCTGGCCGAGGCGGTCTGCTGGAACGCGGCCTGGCGGATGGTGACGGCGGGCGCTGGGGCGGGCGCGCTGGCGGCGGCGGACTTCACGGGACTGGTGATCCGGCGGCTCGGCGGTTCGGCGTCGGTGCCGCTGGCGGGGATCGAGGTGCTGCTCGAGCGGGCGACCACCGCCGCCGACCTGTACGCCCCGGGTGCCGAACGGGCCGGGCTGCGCGCGGCGATCGCGTCCACGTGCCTCGAGGGCGTATCGGCCGCGGCGGCGGGGAGCCCGCGGCAGCGCGCGCTGGCGGCGGGCTTCGCGGCCAGCGCTCATTCGGTTGAGCAGCTCGCGCTCGCGCGTTTGTGGCTGGACGGCGGGTCGCGGCCGGATGGCCTGGCGTTCGACGGTGACCTGCGCGGGAGCCTGCTGCGGACGCTGGCGGCTCGCGGGCTCGCCGACGACGACGACCTTGAGGCCCTGGCCGCCGAGGACCCGGTGGCCGGAGAGCAGAACCGGGCCACCTGCCACGCCCTGCGGCCGGACGCCGCGGCCAAGGATGAGGCCTGGGCGGCGGCGCTGGCGGCCGAGGCGGACTGGCGGTTGGCGCTGGCCTACGCCCGCGGGATCTGGGTGCCCGGCCAGGAGGCGCTGCTGGGCCGGTCGTGGCTGGCCGAGTACCGCGACCGGTACTTCGCCGAGGCCCTGCCGGCGCTGGCGGGCCGCGAGGTGGGATGGGAGGTGCACGTGATGCGGTACCTGGCGCGGGCGCTTTACCCGGCCACGCTCGCCGAGCCGGCCACGCTGGCGGCGACCGCGGCCGCGCTGGAGCACGGGGGCCTGCACAGCCTGGGGCTGCGGCTGGTGCTGCTTGAGCAGGAGGCGATCCTGCGTTCCCTGCTGGCGGCGCGATCGGTCCCGCCGCGGTGGCGCTGAGCTATTCCTCGAGGGCGCCGAGGTCGGCGGGGACGTCGACGGAGTAGGGCTTGAGGATCTCCAGCGGGACGATCTCGAGCGCGCGCTGGTGGGTGGAGGCCAGCACTACCGGGGCGGCGGCGCCGTCCCGGTGCGCCTGCAGCCAGTTGGCCGCGGTCACGCACCACCGGTCCCCCGGCACCAGCCCGGGGAACCTGAACTGGGGCATCGGCGTGGACAGGTCGTTGCCGATCCGGCGCTGGTGTTCGAGGAATTCGGCGGTCACCACGGCGCAGATGGTGTGACTGCCCAGGTCCTCGGGGCCGGTCGTGCAGCATCCGTCCCGGTAGAAGCCGGTGAGCGGATCGGTTCCACACGGCTCAAGCTCGCCGCCGAGTACATTACGGTCACCCATGCATGCAGTATCCGTACCGCGCCCGCCGATCCGCAAGCTGCCGGCGAGGTCCTGGACGGCGACCGGGCCGGGCTGGCCGCTGGGCGGGCTGGCCGCTGGGCGGCCTGGACAGGGGCCGGCTGGCGGCTTAGTCTTGACTGTATGGTCAGTCAAGACTTGAGGTCCCGTCGTGCCCCGGTGTCGGGTGATGTCCCTGCTTCCCGTGGTGTCCTAGCGTCCGGCGCCGCCCCGGCTCCGCTTGATCGCGGTGAGCTCGAGCTCGCACTGCGGCCGTTCGGGGAAAGCCGGATGCTGCCGCGGGCGGCGTACATCGACTCCGCGGTGTTCGACTGGGAGCAGCGGAACTTCTTCGGCGGCGGGTGGATGTGCGTGGCGCGCAGCGAGCAGCTGCCCGAGCCGGGCGATCAGCGCGCCGAGGCCACCGGGGAGGGCGGCGTGCTGCTGGTCCGCGGCGAGGACGGCGAGCTGCGGGCGTTCGCGAACAGCTGCCGCCACCGCGGTCACGAGCTGCTGCCGTGCGGCCAGGGGGCCCAGGAGAAGGTGATCATCTGCCCGTACCACGCCTGGACGTACTCGCTTTCTGGTGAGCTCCGCGCGGCGGCGGGTTTCAGGAACCGGCGCGGCTTCGACTTCGGCCAGTGGGGCCTGCCCGCGCTGCCGGTGACCGAGTGGCACGGGCTGGTGTTCGTGGACGGTTCGGGCGGCGCCGCGGGTTCTTTGGCCGACGCGCTGGCCAAGCTGGACGAGCTGGTCGCGCCGTACGAGCCGGAGCGCCTGGTGACCGCCGGGCGGCACCGCTACGACGCCGCGGCGAACTGGAAGACCCTGACCGAGAATTACCACGAGTGCTACCACTGCCCGTCCATCCATCCCGAACTGTGCCGGGTCAGCCCGCCCAAGAGCGGCGAGAACTACGCCGCCGACGGCGCCTGGATCGGCGGCTGGATGGACCTGCGCGACGGCATGGCGACGATGTCGCTGGACGGCAGCAGCGGCGGCGTGCCGCTCCGCGGCCTCGACGCGCAGGGCCTGCGGACGGTCATCTACGTCAACATCTTCCCGAACGTGCTGCTCAGCCTGCACCCGGACTACGTGATGACGCACCGGCTGATCCCGGTGGCCGCCGACCGGACCACGATCGAGTGCACCTGGGCGTTCGCGCCCGAGGCCGTCGCGCGGCCGGACTTCGACCCGGGCTACGCGGTGGACTTCTGGGACATCACCAACAAGCAGGACTGGAGCGCATGCGAATCCGTGCAGCGGGGGCTGGCCTCGCCGCACGCCTCCCCCGGGCCGCTGTCGCCCGCCGAGGACGCGGTGTACGGGTTCGTCACCACCATCGCCCGGGGCTACCTGGGCCAGTCGGTCTGGAGCCCGGTACCGTAGGCAGCGTGACCATACTTGACATTCCGGTGAAGACCCTGGCCGGCCAGGACTCCTCGGTCGGCTCCGTCGTTCCGGCCGGCTCGGCGGTGCTCGTGGTGAACGTGGCCTCCAAGTGCGGGCTGACGCCGCAGTACACCGCGCTGGAGAAGCTGCACGAGCAGTTCGCCTCGCGCGGCCTGTCGGTCGTCGGCTTCCCGTGCAACCAGTTCGGCGGGCAGGAGCCAGGCACGGCCGACGAGATCGCCGAGTTCTGCTCGGCGACGTACGGAGTCACCTTCCCGATGTTCGAGAAGATCGAGGTGAACGGCCCCGGCCGGCACGCGATCTACACCGAGCTCACCGCGGTGCCGGACGCGAACGGCGAGGCCGGCGACGTCCAGTGGAACTTCGAGAAGTTCCTGCTGCGACCCGACGGCACGGTGGCGGCGCGGTTCCGCCCCCGGACCACGCCCGACGACCCCGAGGTGCTCGTGGCCATCGAGGCCAACCTCCCGGCCGGCTACTACCTCGGCTGAGCGCGCCCCTTTTCATGATCGTGAGCAGGGGGGGGTGACCGAAACTGTTCACGATCATGGTTTTAGGGCTTGGGGCGGGGCTAGGCGAGGGTGGCGGGGCCGCGTTTGGTCATCTGGCGGGCGATGATCATGCGCTGGATCTCGCTGGTGCCTTCCCAGATCCGCTCCACGCGCAGCTCGCGGAAGAAGCGCTCGGCCACGTTCTCCCGCATGTAGCCGCGGCCGCCGAACACCTGGACGGCGCGGTCGGCGACGCGGCCCGCCATCTCCGAGCAGTAGAGCTTGGCCATCGAGCACTGCGCGTGCGACACCTTCACGTCGGCGCCGTCCCGCAGACGGTCGATGGCGCGGGCCGTCTCATACGTCATCGCCCGGGCCGCGAACAGCTCGGTGAGGCTGTCCGCCAGCATCCCGGCCACCAGCCCGCGCTCGCTGATCGGCTGGCCGCCGACCCGGCGCGCGGCGGCGAACGCGGTCATCTCCTCGGTGAGCCGGCCCGCCGCGCCGAGGCAGCGAGCGGCCACCATCAGCCGCTCGAACCTGAACCACTCGTACGCGAAGGCCATCCCGTCGCCCTCCGCGCCGACCAGGTTCGCCGCCGGGACGCGGACGTCGGTGAACGCGACGATCGGGTGGTGATGGCTGATCGTGTGCGAGTAGGCCGGCGTCCTGACCACCTCGACGCCCGGGCTCGGCAGGTCGACCAGGAACATCGCGTGCTCGCCGTGGTGCGGCCCGCCCGCCAGCCGGGCCTGGAAAAAGGCGAAGTCGGCCGTGTTGAACGAGGTGACGTGCCACTTGACCCCGTTGAGCACGTACTCGCCGCCGTCCGCCCGCGCGGTGGCCTCGATCGCGTCGACGTCGGAACCCGCGTTCTCCTCGGTGATCGCGTAGCACTCCTCGCGCTGGCCGGCGATCGCGGGCCTGACGTACCTGTCGATCTGGTCCGGGGTGGCCACGGCCGGCAGCCAGGACGGCGGGGTGGCCGCCACCCAGCCCAGCGCGTTGGTCACCCGGCCCACCTGCTCCTGGACGAGCACCTGCTGCAGCGAAGTGCAGCCGCCGCCGCCGAGTTCTTTGGGCATGTTCGTGGCGTACAAGCCGAGCTCGCGGGCGCGCTTGGCGTGCGCGGCGGTTACATCGGCGGGTAGCTCCCCGCCGGACCGTTCGGCCTCTTCCTCGAAGGGGATCAGCTCGTCCGCGAACCCGCGGGCCCGCGCCTGGATCTGGCGATCCACCTCCGACAACCCGTACATACGCGGTACCTCCAGGCGCCAGCCCCGTCTTGCCAGCACTGTATTGACTGAATGTTCAGTCTATGCCAGCATCGATCGTGTGCCAATGAGTGATACGGCGGATGCCGTGGTGGTGGGCGGCGGGACCGTGGGTGCCTGGTGCGCGTACTTCCTGCGCCAGGCCGGGCTGGCCCGGGTCGTCCTGGTCGAGAAGGGCCTCCTCGGCCAGGGTGCGAGCAGCCGGGCGGCCGGCGTGGTCCGGATGCAGGGCGGGACGCCTGAGGCGGTGCGCCTCGGCCAGTGGTCCCGCCGGTTCTACCTGAGCCAGCGGGACGAGATCGGCACCGACTCCGGGTTCACCGAGCAGGGCTACCTGCTCCCCTGCTTCACCGAGGCGGAGGTCACGGCGGCGCACGCGCGGATGGAGATGCAGGCGGCGCTGGGCGTCCCGGTGCGCTGGCTCGATCCCGGCGAGGTGGACGCGGCCAACCCGACGCTGGCGCCGGGGCAGACGCTGGGCGGCACCTTCTGCGCGCAGGACGGGTTCATCTCGCCGCCGCGCAACGTGGCCGCCTACACGGTGGCGCTGATCCGCAGCGGTGTCGAGGTCCGCGAGCACGTCGCGTTCCGCGGCCTGACGGCCGGCGGCCGCGGCGTCGCGGGCGATGGCCGCGGCGTCGTGGTCGAGACGAGCCAGGGACCGATCGACGCGGGGCTGGCGGTGCTCACCGGCGGGCCAAAGCTCGCCGAGGTCGGCCGGCTGGCCGGCCTGCGCATCCCGGCCGGCGGGGCCAGGCACCAGGTCGCGGTGACCGAGCGTCACCCGGACCTGGATCCGGCCCGGGTACCGATGGTGTTCGACCTGGCCGCGGGGCTTTACTGGCGGCCGGAAGAGGGCGGCCTGCTGTTCGGCATGAGCAACCCGGACGAGCCGCCCGGCGAGAACCGCGAGGTGGACGAGGAGTACCTGGCCAAGATGCGGGCCCGGCTGGCCGTGCTGGTGCCGGTCACCGCGGGGCTCGGGCTGCGCCGGCTCTGGGCGGCGACCATCGACTACACGCCGGATCACCTGCCCATCATCGGCCGTGCTCAGGACGGCGTCACGGTGGCCTGCGCGGGCGGGGCCGGCATGATGTGGGGACCCGGCGTGGCCCGGGCCGCGGCCGACGTCGCGCTCACCGGCTCCTCCGAGGTACTCGACGTGTCCCCACTCGGCCTCGACCGTTTCGACGAGGCAGGCCACAGCCGCCTCGCGACCGACCCCATCGCCCTGCCCTTCCCGGAGAGGATCGCCTCATCTTGACATCCTCCGCCGCCCTGAAAGGCGGGGATTCCAGCCGCGACCTGAGGTCGCGCTGTAGGTTCGCGGTTCACAGGCCCGGCATCCCGGAAGCCTCCCCGCGCAGCCACGGCATGCCCTGCCGCGGTTCCGTACCAGGTGGCGCTGATGCCCGCTTGATTATCGCGGACAGCTTTAAGGTATCACTTCGCACTGACATTCTAGGGGAGGTGGAGCGGCGTTTCCTCCCCGGCCTGAAAGCCGGGGTCTCCACGCCGCAATCCTGATGACCGTCGCCACCCCGTTCCTGGCCGCCGCGGCCGACGCGAAGCTCGAGGACTGGGGGCCGCTCGAGGAGGCCCTGCCTATTCCCGGCGGCGAGCCGATGCAGACTTCCGGCACCACCTTGTGGTCCGGCGAAGGCGCCCAGGAGGCCGGAGTCTGGGAGTGCACGCCCGGACCGTCCCGCTGGAGCCTGGCCGACAACGAGTTCGTGCACATCCTGTCCGGCCGCATGACGGTCACGCCGGACGGCGGCGAGCCGACCGAGATCGGACCGGGCGACACGGCTGTCTTCCCCCGCGGCTGGGCCGGAACCTGGCAGATCCACGAGACGATCCGCAAGCTCTACGTCCTGTTCTGAGCGAGGTTCTGGATGCCCTCCGGCTCTGGCTGAATGATTGTCGAGCCAGAAACGGCGTGCGATAGTGGCAAGAGAAGGGTGAGAACGCTGCTCTAGACCCCGGCAGCAGGAGCTATCTGGCTTGGGAGTCCATTGAGCTGCGCAAATCTGTACGCCGTTACCGATGCTCCAGCGGCGGAGGGTCTGAGTACCGTCCCCGCGCCGCCCCGCGACCGCCGTACTCGATGACCTGGAGAGCAGCGTCCAGGTCATCGAGCAGACGATGACGACAGGCAACGATGACCGCGACGTTCCCCCCGGCCGGCAGTCGGCCGGAAACTGTCAGGCCTGCGCTTGCCGCTGCAGGGTCGCCGGGAGCGAGCTTCGCCGCGCCTCTTGAGTCGAAGCTTCATCCTCCCACCGCGCGGAAGGAGTGGGTGGAGCGCGAAAAGCTCGTCGGCTATCTGGCGGGCGTAACCGCCAGGCTCGTCTTGGTGAACGCTCCTGCGGGTTCCGGCAAGACCACTCTTGTGGCGCAGTGGCGCTCTAGCCCAGCCGAGAGCCGCGCGTTCGCCTGGATCTCACTCGATCCGGGCGACAATGATCCGGCCCGGCTGTGGTGGCATGTCGTGTGCGCGCTGCAGCGAGCCTGCCCGGAGCTTGACGCCGATGACATCCTGGGCGCACTGCGGGTCCAGACCCCTGATCTGCTGGGAACGCTGCTTCCGCTCTTGGTCAACAAGCTAGTAAGGCTCCGTGAGCCGGTTGTTCTGGTGCTGGACGATTATCATGTGGTCAGGGAACGCGGCTGCCATGACCAGGTTGCGTTCCTGCTGCTGCACCTTCCCCCGGCTGTCCAGCTGGTGATGATCACCCGGGCTGACCCGCCGCTGCCGCTAGCGCGCCTGCGGGCGGCAGGCGAGCTGGCCGAGCTCCGGGCGCGGGAGCTGCGCTTCGGGTCAGCCCAGGTGGCTGAGCTTGTCGCCGGTGCCGCCGGGATCGAGCTCAGCGAGCCCGATCTGGCCGATCTGATCGGCCGGACCGAGGGCTGGCCTGCGGGGGTCTACCTCGCGGCCCTCGCATTGCGCGAGCACCCGTCGCCGAGCGCCTTCATCCGGCAGTTCACTGGTGACAGCCGGTTTGTCGTTGACTTCCTAGCCGAGGAAGTGCTCAGCCACCAACCAGCCGGAATCCGTCAGTTCCTCGTGCGGACCTCGACTCTGAGCCGGTTCTGCGCGCCGCTGTGCGACGCCGTTGTCGGCTCGGCCGACGCTGCCGAGATCATCGACATACTCGAGCGGGAAAATCTCTTCGTCGTGCCGCTCGATGACACTCGGCAGTGGTTCAGGTATCACCATCTCTTCGCGCAGGTACTCCGCAGCGAGCTGGCCCGGACCGAGCCCGAGATAGTGCCCGTTCTGCATGAGCGCGCGAGCGACTGGCTGCGACGGTCAGGCCTGCCTGACGAGGCGGTCAGCCACGCACAGGCGGCCGGCGACGTCGCCAAGGTCGTCACCCTCATCGCCGACAATTGGCACGCCTATGTTGCTTCCGGCCAGGTGGCCACGGTTCGCGGCTGGCTGAGCTTGCTCGGCGACGCCACGGTCACCGCCCACCCGGTTGCGGCGCACTGCGGGGCATGGGCCGCCGCTCTTTCCGGCGACCGGGAGTCCCTGCGGCGCTGGCTGCCGATTATCGAGACGGCCGAGCATGACGGGCCCCTTCCGGACGGCCTCCGGTCGTTGCAGTCGTCCGCCGCGCTGCTCAAAGGCACCTTCGGGTTCGAGGGCATAGGCCCCATGCGCGACGCGGCTGCCGAGGCCGTCGTGCTGGAGCTGGATCCGGCATCGCCGTGGCATGCGCTGGCACGGGCGACATATGCGGCCGCTCTCTACTGGTCCGGCGATCTCGATGCCGCCGCCGCCGAGGCGGACAGAGCCTTGTCGGCCTCTGCATCCATCGGGATCATACGGATGCTGGCCTTCTCGATCTTGTCACTGGTGGCGGTCGACCAGGCAAAGCTCACCCGCGCAGAGCAGCTTGCACGGTCGGCGCGCGACTTGGCCGCCGCTGACTCCGGTCTCGCTGGAGCCCCGCAAAGCTCCCTCGCATACACGGCTGTCGGCGCGGTCTTCGCTCAGCGCGGGCTACTCACGGAGGCCCGCCAAGAGTTCGAGCGCGCGCTCCAGGTCCGTCGCAGCCAGTACGGGATCAGCCCGTGGGCCACGGTGGAGGTCCTGATCAGGCTCTCGCCAGTGTTGTTCGGGACCGGCGACAGGCAGGAAGCCGTCGCGCTTGCGGAGGAGGCCAGGTTGCTGTTGACCTCGGCGCCGGACGGCGCCGGCCCTCAGCTCGCCCGGCTGGACCGGCTCGAACGACGGCTCGCGGGCCGACCGCAGGGAGTGCCGACTGGCGGTCCCCTCACAGAACGCGAGGTGACGGTGCTACGACTGCTTCGCGGCACGTTGTCGGTGCGCGAGATCGGCCAGGAACTATCCGTGTCGCAGAACACGATCAAGACCCATACCAGGGCTATTTACCGGAAACTAGGTGTCTCCACCCGCCACGATGCCATCGCCCGGAGCCGGGACATAGACATCTTGTAGTGCTACGTCAGGTGACTGGCGGCCGGATCTTGCCCGGGCAGCGGCAGTCGGTAGCCTGGCAGGATGGACCATCGCACGCTGGGACGCAGTGGCTGCGCGGTATCGAGCCTGTGCCTGGGCACGATGACGTTCGGCGTCGAAACGGATGAGCAGGGCGCGCACGCCCAGCTCGACCGCTTCATCGAGGCGGGCGGCAACCTGGTGGACACGGCCGACGTGTACGGCGACGGGCGGTCGGAGGAGATCATCGGCCGCTGGTTCGCCAGCCGCCCGGCCGATGTCACCGAGCCGGTGGTGCTGGCCACCAAGGGGCGCTTCGCGCGCGGCGGCGACAATTCGCCGAACGGTGCCGGGCTCTCCGCGCGCCACCTGACCCGGGCGCTCGACGCCTCGCTGCGACGGCTGGGGCTCGAGTCGGTCGACCTGTACCAGGTGCACGCCTACGATCCCCTGACGCCGCTCGAGGAGACGCTGCGCACGCTCGAGGCGTTCATCCAGGCCGGCAAGATCCGCTACTACGGGCTGTCCAACTTCACCGGCTGGCAGCTGACCAAGGTCGTGCACCTGGCCCGCGCCCTGAACGTGTCCGAACCGGTGACGCTCCAGCCGCAGTACAGCCTGCTGGCCCGGGAGATCGAGTGGGAGATCGTGCCCGCCGCGCAGGACGCCGGCCTGGGCTTGCTGCCGTGGAGCCCGCTCGGCGGCGGCTGGCTGTCCGGCAAGTACCAGCGCGACCAGCGCCCGACCGGCGCCACCCGCCTCGGCGACGACCCGAACCGCGGCATGGAGGCCTACGACCGGCGCGGCACGGAGCGCACCTGGAACGTGATCGACGCGGTGCAGAAGGTGGCCGAGGATCGCGGCGTGTCCATGGCCGAGGTCGCGCTGGCCTGGGTGACCGCCCGGCCCGCCGTCACCTCGACCATCCTCGGCGCGCGGACGCTCGGCCAGCTCGAGACCAACCTGCGCGCGGCGGGCCTGCACCTGACCGCCGCCGAGACCGCCGCGCTCGACGCCGCCAGCGACCCGCACGTCACCGACTACCCCTACGGCGAGCTCGGCGTGGATCAGCGCGCCCGCCGCATTTAGGGCTGATTTCATCGGGGCGCGGCCAGGTCCAGGGCAGTATCACGCCGCAGACGAGGCCGCTGACGGCGCTGATCCCGCCCGGCACCAAGGGCGCGGACCTGTGCACGCTCACCGGCGAGGCCCCGACGTTCGAGCCGACTGTGGTTTAAACCCTCAGGCCAGGCCGGGGATTGACAGCTGACACAGAACAGCATCAAGATCGGTAAACAACGGTCATAAGGGATCCGTATGCTGCCGACCCGAATGCTGCCGACTCAGCGCCGCCAGGCGATCCTCGCCGAGGTCCGCCAGGCCAAGGCGGTCTCCGCCGATGACCTCGCGCGGAGGTACGGAGTGTCGCTGGAGACGATCCGCCGCGACCTGCGCGGACTGCGGGATCAGGGGCTGCTCGAGCGGGTCTACGGCGGCGCGCTTTCTGTCCGGTCGACCGAGGGTGACTCGACGCTCGTGGTGGCGCTGACGATCGCGGCGCTGCTGGTCGCCGCCGGGATGCCGATGCGCTACGTCGCGCTGCTGGCCGGGATCGTCGCCCTGTGCGTGATCCTGCTCGCGACCGCGCAGCCGTACGAACGGGCACGGCTGACGTCGTTCCTTCACCCGTGGGCGCAGGCCACGAAGTCGGGGCCCGGCTACCAGGCGGTCCAGGGACAGATTGCGCTCGGATCGGGAGGGTTGTTCGGCGTCGGGCTCGGCCGCTCGGTGCAGAAGATCTTCTACCTCCCCGAGGCGCAGACCGACTTCATCCTCGCGGTGATCGGCGAGGAGCTCGGCGTGCTCGGCATCCTCGGCGTGGTCTGCCTGTACGGGATGATCGCCTACGCCGGGCTGCGGACCGCGCGCCGCGCCGCCGACCGGTATGCGAAGCTGCTCGCGACCGGGCTGACCTCGCTGATTCTTTGCCAGGGGATCCTCAACATCTTCGTCGTCCTCGGGCTCGCGCCGCTGACCGGCGTCCCCCTGCCGTTCATCTCCTACGCGCCGACGAACCTGTGCGTGCTGCTCGCCGGCGTCGGCCTCCTGCTGAACATCGCCCGTCCCGGGACCCAGCTTCAGGTCGTCCGGCCGCCGAAAGTTGAAAGTGCTGCGGATCGTGATCGGCGCCGGCGGGACCGCCGGGCACGTCGTGCCGGCACTGGCGGTGGCCGACGCGCTGCGGGCTGAAGGCGCCGAGGTCACGTTCGTCGGCGGGGACCGGGCCGAGGTCGAGCTGATTCCGGCCGCCGGCTACGAGCTGCGCAGGCTGCGGGTCGTCCCGCTGCCCCGCAAGCGTCCGATCGAGGCCGCGCAGGCGTCGATGGTGGCGGCCGGGGCGGTCCGGGAGGCGCGGCGGATCGTCAAGGAGCTGCGACCCGCCGGGATCCTCGGCGGCGGCGGGTACGTGGCCGGGCCGGTGGGGCTGTCCGCGGTTCTGTCGCGAGTACCGCTGGTGCTGACCGAGGCCGACAGCCACCTCGGGCTGACCAACCGGCTGCTGGCGCCGTTCGCGCGGCGCGTGTGCCTGGCATTTCCGATCGACGGCCTCGACGGCCCTCGATACGTGGTCACGGGCCGGCCGGTTCCGGCGCCCGCGACCAACTGGCAGGCCGCCCGCGCGCGCTTCGGA
>JBKQQQ010000771.1:0-3054 GCA_052144275.1 Streptosporangiaceae bacterium | reverse complement strand
TGTCCCCGCGTGGCGCTTTGGAAAAGCCAACCCGATGCGCTGGAATCGCGTCTTATGGGTTGATTTCTCTCGGCCGGGGGTGTGGCGACCGTGACCAGATGCGGAGATGATCGCTGGCCCGCGCGGCCGTGGCACGCGGCGCCGAGGCAGTAGGCGGTGAGATGCAGATTACGTGTCTGGGCCATGCAGGCCTGCATATCCAGACTTCCGGCGGGACGATCTTGTGTGACCCGTGGAAGAACCCGGCGTACTTCGGCTCGTGGTTCGCCTTCCCCGACAACAGCGGCCTGGATTGGGACCAGTACGGCCAGGTCGACTTCCTGTACGTGTCGCACCTGCATCGGGACCACTTTGATCCGGCTTTGCTCAGCGAGCATGTATCCCGCCAGGCAACCGTGCTGCTGCCCGATTTCCCGGTGGATGATCTGCGTGATGAGCTGGAACGGCTGGGGTTTACCCGATTCATCGTGATGCCGAGCGGCGAGGTGATCCAGCACGGCAGGCTGCGGCTGATGGCGCAGGCGCTGGTGTCCCCGGCCGACGGGCCGCTGGGGGATTCGGCGCTGGCGGTCGATGACGGGACCGCCGCCATCTTGAACCAGAACGACGCCCGGCCGGCCGACCTGGACGTGCTGCGGTCATTCGGGCCCTACGATGTGCACCTGCTGCAGTACTCCGGGGCTATCTGGTGGCCGTGGACCTATGAGCTGTCCGCGGCCGCCCAGCGCAGCTTCGGCGCAGCGAAACGAGCAAACGGCCTGGACCGTGCGCTGCGCTACGTCACGGCCGTCGGAGCCCGGCATGTGGTGCCCTTCGCAGGGCCGCCGTGTTTCCTGGATGAGGACCTGTTCGCCCTCAATGACCTGACCGGGGACCCCGCGAACACCTTCCCCGACCAGATGGTCTTCCTGGACTACCTCCGCGAGCACGGCGTCGAGGGAGGCCAGTTGCTGACCCCCGGCGCGGTGCTGACGGTGGATCACGACCACGGCCAGGTCCGCTGGCCCGCTAGCGAACAGCAGGCGATGGAGCCATTCACCGACAAGGCGCGCTATCTTCGCTGCTACGCAGCCCGGGCGCAGGATCGCATCGCGACTGCCAGGAGCGGCTGGCCCGCCCGGCGTACCGATGTGGCCGCCGAGCTGAAGGCCTGGTTCGAACCGCTGCTGGAACTGGCCGGTCACATCCGCGCCGGCGTCGGCGGCCCGGTGCTGCTGCGGGTCGGCGACGACTCGCCGGTCGTCATCGACTTCCCGGCCGGCCAGGTTCGCCGCTACGCCGGGGAGTCATGCCGCTACCAGTTCACCGTCGCCCGCCCGCTGATCGAGTCCCTGATCGCCGACCATCAGACCGACTGGGTCAACAGCCTGTTCCTGAGCATGCGCTTCCGCGCCCGCAGGATCGGCCCGTACAACGAGTACCTGTACACCTTCTTCAAGTGCCTGGCGGCCGACCGGCTGATGTACGCCGAAGGCTGGTACGCCGAGCAGAACCACGACGAAGAAGACATCCAGCTCGGAGACTGGATGATCCAGCGCCGCTGCCCCCACTTGAGGGGAGATCTCAGCCGGTTCGGCCAGACCGACGGCACCACGCTTACCTGCACCATGCACGGCTGGCAGTTCGACCTGCCGACCGGACGCTGCCTGGCCACCGACGCCAGCACGCACCACCTCCGCAGCCGGCCTGCACGCGCAGAAACACGGTGAGCCCGGCTGGAGCAGGTCACCTGCGCCCGGCCACTCCATCGCCGTGTCGTCTCTCATCAGTCCGGGCAGGACCTAGGTGCGCGGCTGGCCCGGCCCGGTCGTCTAACCGATTCCGGCGAGCGACCGCGCCTCGCTGCGGTCGCGGCAGGCGTACAGCCCGACAATCAGTCCATCCCGGAGCGTGACAACGTCATATGTCCGGTCGTCGCCCCGCCGTTGCCGGTACTCATCGACCCCTGGCGTTCGCATCACCACTATTACCTGATCACCGGAGGCGATGACCTCCTCAAGCTCGGCCCGCAGTCCTAGATCCGCCTGCCGGCGCACTGCTTTCTCCAGTTCCCCGCGGCCATGGCAAATCTGCGGCTGCGGATTCCCCGGGCCCGGATCGAGGTAGGTCCATTCCAGGCCCGGATCCACAAAGTCCATCATCGCCGCGACATCGCCTCTGTCGTAGGCCAGGAATGCCTCGCGGACGATCCACTCGTTCAGGTTGCACATCTGAAGTCCCCTCACGACGGTCATGTGCCAGCCCGCTGCCGCGGGGTAGGCGCCACCACTATCGCCCCCAAAATGACCAGAACAGCTAGGCGGCTGCGCTCCCCAAGCGCCATGGCCCGGCGCAGCGCAGCCGATCACTGAGGCAGGCGCCCTTCAGAATATCGCCCAGCCGGCCAGGCAAGCTAGGGGCGCCTGCCTCCCAGCTAGGCCGCGTCTGGCCGGCCAGGCCGCACCGCCTGCCTTCTCCCACATCTGGCGTGGTTCCCCGCTTGGTCCAGGAATTCATCGGCCAGCTTCGCGCGATCAGCGAGAGGCTGGAGGACCTAGCCGGATCCAGCGGGGGCCTTCCGTCGGCACCTGGCGGGCTTCCGCTGCCTGGCGGCCTTTCTGCGGCGCAGATGACATCGATCGCCGATAGCATCGCCGCGCAGCGACGCACCTGAGCGTAACGCAGGGCGTCCTGGCGACTTTGCATGATCATGCACTTGTATGCATATAATTGCACTCGTGTCCAAGGTACTCACCTCCCTCCCCGTCGGCGAACGTGTCGGTATCGCCTTTTCCGGCGGCCTCGATACCTCGGTAGCGGTTGCGTGGATGCGCGAGAAGGGCGCAGTGCCGTGCACCTACACCGCCGACATCGGCCAGTACGACGAGCCCGACATCGCTTCGGTGCCCGGGCGCGCCGCAGCGTACGGGGCGGAGGCAGCCCGGCTGGTCGACTGCCGGGCAGCCCTGGTGGAGGAGGGGCTGGCCGCCCTGGCCTGCGGGGCGTTCCATATCCGGTCCGGTGGCCGCGCCTACATCAACACCACCCCGCTCGGGCGGGCGGTCACGGGTACCC
>JBKQQQ010000770.1:0-4749 GCA_052144275.1 Streptosporangiaceae bacterium | reverse complement strand
GCTGGCCGGAACCTGCGCGGGCTCCGGCGCCTCCAGGCACACCACCGGCTCGAACTCGGATAGTAGCGCCCGGTCCGCGAGACTTTCGAGCAGGGCCGCGGCCGCGCCAGGCTCGATCCCGGAGCGGGGCAGCACCCGGCCCAGGTACTTGATCGCATCCGCACGGGTCCACGTGCTCTTTTCTTGCTGGGCCAGCGCAACCGCCTTCTGCGCCGCCCGCGCCAACTCGAGCTCAGGGATGACCGTGCCTTCTGCACCGTTTGCATGCGCGGCCGCGCGGCCGCTTGCGGCGTGCCACACCGACGGCGCGACCGACGCCAGGCTCACACCGAGGCGCCGCGCGAGCTTGTCCGCCCAGCCCGCGTGCAACTGCGTGAAATCCAGCGCGCCCTCCTTCGCCGCGCGTGTTTTGAAGTTCGACGCTTGCGCGAGTTGCGCCAGTTCGCGCTGGGATGGCTTGCGGCCGAAGCGCTGCTCGAACCGCGCGGCGCGCGTGCGCAGGTCGGCGGTGATGGACTCGCGGCGGGAGGAGAACACGCGCATCATCTGCCCGCTGATGCCCGTGATCTCGAATCCGTGGCCGTCGTCGCGGGCGGTCCATTCCAGGCCGAACCGGGCGGTGAGGGCTTCCTCCAGGTGCTGGGAGACGATCGCGGCGACCGCGCCGACGTGCTCGTTGTAGCCCAGGGAGTCCGGTGCCCGCCATTTGCCGTCGGTGACGGTCCTGGCAACGTGAGCGATCTGGGAGTGGACGTGCAGCTGCATGTCGCCGTCCCGGGAGGTGTGCTGCAGCCAGTGGGCCACGGCCAGGTCGGCCTCGTGCCACTGGCCAGTCTCCCGGCCGTTGACCCTCGTGCCGTGCGACCCGGTACGGGTGTAGCCGGCCTCGCGCTGGAAGTAGCCGAACCCGGCGTGGACGGCCTGCCAGATCATGTCGTCGACCTCGGTGACCAGGGCGGACCAGTACGCGTCGCCTTCTTTATCGCCGACCTGGCGGGCCAGGCGGGCGTTCTCGCCGAGGGATGCGTGGAGGATCGAGATCGACTTGGACAGCGAGATTGTCAGGTCGAAGAACAGCGGGCTCTGCCTGGCCTGTTTGGTGGCTTCGATCCGCAGCTCGCGCTTGCGGTCGGCGGTAGCGTGCGGCTCGGCGGCCAGCAGACAGGCGTACAAGTCCGCGATCTTCCGGCCGCCGTCCGGAGGCCTGCTCAGCGGGGTGCCGTCGGGGGCCTTGCGCTGGCCGAACAACAGGTCGTACGGGCCCCGCTCAACGACCTGGCCGTGCTCCAGGCCGAGGGCACTGGCGCCTGGGCCCCACCAGCGGCCGGGCGGTTCCCCGCCGTTTTCGCTGGCCTGGATGTAGTACCCGGCCGCGTTCTTGGCCGGGCCGCAGTCGACCTGACGCCAGATGTAGTCCAGGTCGTAGCCCTTGCTCAGCGTTGCGACAACTGCCACTAGGCTCGGCGCCTCCGCGGCCCGGGCGCGGCGGAACTGTCCATGCACATCGGATGATGCATGGGTGTGGAGACAGGAAGAACCATGACTCAAGCGTGACAAAACAGGCGATCAAGATCAGGAACGAGAAACGCTTGTAGGTTCTCATCAGAGATGACGCTTTCTCAGATGAGTTGACGCCTACTTGGCGCTTGCGACATTTGAGTGAGAAAGCTGCAACGGACGTGGCATGGGAGGACTGCGAGCTTCGTGACGGACTGTAACCGCAGCTTTGAAGCGAGCGTCTCGATATCCGCCTCATGGTCGACGTCAGAGCGTCCACCGGGTGCGGCTGAGGAAGCCGAAACGGTTGCCCTTCCTGCTTGTAAGAGTTAGCAGAAGGGATGGTCAACGGGCGTACGTTTGCTCTGGGTGCCATCGGTGGAGCCGGTGTGCCGGTCCAGCTGACGCTCGCCGGGCGTGCCGTCGCCTCGACGGGCTCAGCGGCCGGGGAGGCGTCTCGATCGGGGATCCTTCAACGGACGTTTCAGCGCTGCCTGCCGATCAGGAGCGGCTGGTGTATGGTCTCGGCCAGGCGAGTGAGCACCGCGCATATTGACCATTACCGCCTGCTCGGGCCCTGCGCGTTAGCTGAACGCCGCGGCAGAATCGCTGCGCGGGAGCTGTTATCACGCTTCTTGCCGGCACCCAGTGACCGGCTGGCACCCCAGAGCGGCGGCTCCTGGTTGTTCATCCTGCACCGCCGCGGCATGGGCGTAGATACCGGAGTGTCGCCGAAGAGGCTGTTCGTTGCCCGGTACCCGGACGGTCACTCGGATGCGCGGTGGACAGAGACGACTCGGCAGAGCACGGGTGCGGGGGTGCCGATCTCGGCGAGCTTGCGGAGCCATTCGCTGGCCGCCGGGTCGGCGAGCATGCTGGTGAACGACTCCTGGCTTTCCCATTGGGCGTAGTTGACGACCTTGGTGCCGTCGAGGCTAGCGTGGATATTGGCGGAGACGAAGCCCGGGAGGTGGCGGATCACCTCATCGGTGGAACGCTGCCAGGCCTCGATCAGGCGGTCCTGGTTTTCAGGCGCGACGGTGAACACGTTGATGAGGGTCACCACCGGGCTGTCGGCCCGGATCGTGGATTCGCACATGGGTTGCTCCATTTCGCTGTGTTCTGCCCGGGTTAGCTGGTCGCCTGGCCGGTCCAGCCGGGTCACGCCTACCGGCCCCAGCGCTTGCAGTTCTCCGGCGCCGAGACTCATCACAAGGCCGGCGTCGAGGCGGCCTGACCGGTAGGCCGGGGACCGCTGTTCGGTGAGAGCACGGCGCCGGTATTACTTGAGTTCGACGCGGATCGCGTGGTAGCGGCGCTCGTCGATGTTCTCGACGGAATGCGGGCCCTCGGGTTCCATCCAGCGGACCCGCACGCCAGGCGAGAACCCGGAGCGCGCCGGGGATTCAAACCGCAGTGCGCCGCCCGCGTAATACCTGATCCGGGCCGGCTCGTCGATGATCATGATGCTCGGCGCCTGGTGGGTGTGCTCGGGCTCGCGGGCTCGCGGCTCGATCACCACGTCCAGCACCTGTACCCGGTCGTTCTCCAGCAGGAGGCGATGTGAGGCTGGCGCGGCGAGCAGCGCGTCCATCGTCTTCGGCCATGGCCATGGCTGTTCCGTTGTCATGCTGCGGCTCATTGCCCGGCCAGGGCAGCCGTGACGTCGGCCCTGCGGTGGGTCTCGGTGCCGAGCAGCCCGACGACGAGCGCGAAGCTCACGTCATCCCGTCCCCGCACCATGTCCAGGAACGCCTGGTACGCCGCGATGATGACGTTGAGGCACTGCAGCGCGTAGCAGGTGATCGCCCGCGGGTCCGAGCAGTCGGGGATCGTGAACTCGTTGTCGCCGGGTGCGCGGTCGATGAGCTGCCTGGGGTCAGCGGAGGCGGCGGGCTGCCGCGCGCGTATGGTCGGCGACCTCCGGGAGCTCATCGCTGGGCAGGTAGATTGCCATGCCTCCAGGCGGTTGGCCACCGCGTCCGCCCACAGGCTCACCACGATGGTGTGGCGGTAGAAACAGTCGAGCGCCGCGAGGACGTCATCAACGGCGAGGTCTGTGCCAGTCATTGGTCTCCTTCCTGCGGGGCCGCCTTTCGGCGCGGGCCGCCGGGTTGATGCCGGTCACGATGCGGGTGTTCCATAGCCTGGGCACCTGGCGCGATCAAAACCCAGGTGCCAAGAGCGGAGGTCACGGGCCAGCTGTAGCGCGTTCCCGGTCAGGAACGCGGCGTGGATTTCCGGGAAGCTGGGCTGCCCAGCCCGGCGGTTGTGAATAGTGATCATGTCTCTGGCGTGGCATGGCCAGCGCTGGCGGCGTCGGCCCGCGCCTGCTCGGTGAGGCGCCGCTTGGCGTCGTCCCAGGTGAGCGGGAGCTGCTCGGTCTGGGCGTTCCAGAAGGTGAAGGTCAAGCTGCGCATGGTGGGGCGCAGACTGGCCATGATGCCGCGGTGCGGCTGGGTTCTGGCGAAGGCGTACAGGGCGTCACGGTTCTCCCACGCGGACAGGGTGTAGAAGACGCGCTGCAGCGGCTGGGCGATGAGGGAGGCGCCGACGCATCCGTGCGCGGACCGGACCTGGCGCCAGGCTACGAGTGACTTCAGCAAGAAGCGCGGAACGTCCCTGGCGGAGCGCACCTCGAAGCGGGAGGCCATCGCGTGGGCCTGCATGCCGGGCGGGGCCGGGTTAGGGATCGTCCAGGGCAGCGTCGGCATGGTCAACTCCTCTTGAAAGCACTGTCATGGGTGAACGCTCGGCTTGGTCGGGCAGCGGCCCAGCAGCGTCATCCGGCGCTGACCTCGTAGCCGGGTCCATCCGCGGCGGCCTCGGCGCGTCCGGCGCGGGTGATGGCGGCGCGGGCCTTGGCGGCTAGGAGGCCGGTGCGGCCGAGCAGCATCCAATGGATACGAAGATGAGACTGTCGGTGAGGGCGCCGACGGTGATCTGGTTAGCCAGCATCCAGCTGCCGAGCTGAGGGCCGGAGACGTGGCTGGCGCCATGGGTGAAGTAACTGCAGACACGTGCCGCCTCTCATCGCTGCCATGCGAACCTTCTGTGGCGGGGTCTGTCAGCTTGACGTATGTCATGGCTGACCTGATTTCGCTGAGGACATCTGCGCGGGCTTGGATCCCGGCGCAGTTGGCGGGCCCGCCGGGGTGCCGGGAAGCCGGCGGGGCAGGACGAGGAAGGCAAACACGGCTCCGAGGGCGACGACACCGGCGCAGACCAGCGAGCCCCGGCTGAGGCCGGCGA
>JBKQQQ010000769.1:0-6649 GCA_052144275.1 Streptosporangiaceae bacterium | reverse complement strand
GGCCGCGAGCAGGCGGTGGTAGGCGGTCATCATGGCGACGGCCGCCTCGTCGCCCACCCGGGTGACGCTGGCGGTCACCGCCGCGGTGCCAAGGTAGAGCAGGGCGGCGGTGAAGCCCAGGATCTCGTCGCCGGGACGCACCACCGTCCGACCGACATCGCAGGCTGACAGGACCACGTGCCGGGGAGCGGCCGCCAGCTGCTGGATGTCGTAGGCCATGAGCGGGCCATCGGCCAGGTCGATCCTGGAGAACAGGAAATTCTCCTGATCGTGGTGCCCGTGCGCGGCCAGGTGGGCGAGCGGGGTGCCGTCGAGGGCCCGCAACGTGGCGCTGACGGTGGCGGTGTCCGGGAGCAGCGGGCGGCAGCCCGGGTAGGACTTGGCGATCTCGGTGACTTCCCGGGCCGCGTGCTCCAGGTCCGGCCCCGCCACCAGCAGCGGCGAGCTGGCCCCAGGCCAGGACAGCATCGCCTCGGCGTACCCACGGCGCCAGGCGGCCAGCCAGGACGACGCCGACGGGCACACGGTGACCGGGCGGCCACGCAGGTCCGGCAGCACGCCCCAGGGAATGCTGGCCAGCGGGCCCGCCGGGATGAACACGACGCCGTCATCGCCCAGCGAGGGTCGCAGCGGCGCGATGATCTCGGCCGTCAGCGTCTGCGCCTGGTGCCTGATCGACTCCTTGATCACGGCCTCGAGCCGGGCAGGCAGCCGCCGTCCGGCCAGCGTGTCGAGGTCGGCATTCAGCCGCCTGGCCGCCTCGGCGGCCGCCTCGAAGTCGCCGAGCGGCACGAGGCGCGCCGCTCCGCGCCGTACCACCACCGCGGCCATCTCGCCGGGCCGGGCCACGATGCCCACCAGGGTCTGCCCGCTTTCTTCCAGCGCCGCGCTGACCTCGCCGAGGCTGGCCTGGGCCGTGGCCTCGCCCAGGCCGCTGGCCTTCCACTCGTGCTCCCTGATCTGGTGGCGCAGCTCGGCTTGCCTGGCGATCATGCGCTGGTCGCGGCCGCCGTTCAGTTCGGCCTGCCGGATCAGCCGGCTGAGCTGGCGCAGCTCGGCCAGGACGGTCGCCGTCTGCGGGTCGGCGGGCGGACGCACCGGCCTGACCAGGAACGCCTGCGCCCGGGAGCGTTCCAGCCAGGCGAAGACCAGCGGCGCGGACCTGCGCTCCAGCGCCAGCCGCAGGCCGGCCGCGGCCAGATCCGCGCCCAGGGCGGCGGTCCCGGTCCGCAGGTCCACGCTGCCGAGCCGGCCGCGCCGGGTCTGCACGAGCGCCAGGCCGGCCCGGAGCTCGGCCAGCGCCGCCCCTGGCCGCCCGTCCCGCTCCGCCAGTTCCGCCCGGGCCAGCTGGCGCAGCAGCCTGACGGTCAGCGGCGCCGCCTGTCCGCGGCGACGCGCGACCGCCAGCAGCCGCCTCGCCTGGTCCGCGCGTCCGGCCGCCAGCAGCGTCCGTGCGGCCAGTAGTTCCGCCAGGTCCGCGTCGTTGGCCAGCCCGCACTCGCGCAGCCGGGCGGCGAGCCGCGCCGCCTCGGCCATGACAGGTGCCTGGCGGCCCGGCGAGACCGACTGCGCCCGCAGCTTGGTGAGCGCCGCCAGGCAGGCCCACGCGTCGTTGCCGTGCCGGCGGAAGCGCTGCTCGGCGGCTGTCGCCCAGCGGCGCGCGGCGGCCGGCTCACCGGCGGCCAGCGCCGCCTCGGCCCGGGCCAGCTCCGCTTCCGCGAGATCGTGATCGAGCCGCTGCCGCCGGAACGACGCCATGGCCTCGTCCAGCGCGCTAGCCGCGTCGCTGGGCAGGCCGGCCGCCATCAGCGCGCGGGCCTTGTCCATCGCCAGAATCGGCATGATGCCGGGCGCGCCCAGCCGGTAGCCGCTGGCGGCCGCGTCGAAGAGCCGCAGCGCAGCGGGAATGTCGCCGGCCAGCAGATCGCAGTAGCCCAGGTTGTGCAGCGCCTTGGCCCTGAGCCGGTCGTGACCGCCGGCCGCCGCGACCCGCTGGCAGCTGGTCGCGTCGGGGCGCGCCCGCCTGACATCCCCGGCGTTGAGGTGGACGACGCAGCGATTGAGCAGCGCCGCCGCCAGGTTCGCGGTCTCCGCGGGATTCCCCTCAAGCAGGGCCACGGCCTCGTCAAGTGCCGTCAGAGCGTCGCCGTCCCGTCCCGTCCGCATGAAGATGAGCCCTCGCTGGAGACACAGGATGCCCCGGTCGTCCGCCGCGATCATGTCCTCGGCCCGGTTCACCAGACTCAGACCGTAGTCGGTGCGGCCCTGCTCGGACTCCCACTGTGCCAGGATTCCCAGCATCCTGGCGGCCAGGGCACGGTGCGTCTCGGGCACCTGCCGCGCATCGGGCTGCTCCCCTTCGGTCCAGCCCAGCTGCCGCAGCCCCGCGCGGATATAGCGAGCGCCGACGGCGGGCCGGCCGCTGTTGCCTTCCCGCAGCCCGCGCTCACGAGCCGCGCGGGCTAGCCTCTCGGCCCGGGCGAGCGAATGGCTGGAGCGGGCGGGGAGCCGCTCGGCGCGTGTCATCCGGCTGGCGCCTTCCAGATCAGCCGGTCAGAGGATGAGCGCGGGGGTCACGACCGACCGCCCGGCGCCGGCCGGCCCACGGGCGGCCGGCGCGACGATCAGCTGCGCCGTCCCGCGGGGCACCCGGGCGAAGGCGAAGCGGCCCTGCTCGTCGCTGGCTGCGGTGAGCGGATCAGCCGCCGTCTTCATCTCGATCTCGCGGCGCTGCGGCGGGGCCAGCCAGCCGTCAACTCGTACCGTCCCGTCCCGGTTCGCCTCGATCCGGATCATGATGGTGAGGCTGTCGCTGTCGAAGGTGATTGTCCGGCTCTGCTCCGTTCCGCGGGCGGCCACGGTCAGCTGGTCCTGTTCGGCGAGACTGGCCATCTCGATCTCCAGATCGCGGAGCGCGAGGGAGAAGCGGATCCGTTCCGGCAGGTCCGCCGGCATCGGGTCGATGGCCTGGAACAGCTCGCGGATGCCGTCGAGCAGCCCGAAGTCGGCCTCATCGAGCGGATCGTCAGCTGCCGGCGGATGGCCGGGATCCGGCGGGGTCATGGTCAGCTCGCGGCCGGGTCGCTGGCGAGCAGGGCGCGGAGTTTGGCCAGGCACCGGCCGCGCGTGGGACCGATGCTCCCGACCGGCATGCCGAGGGCGGCGGCCACCGCCGCGTAGTCGGGCCGTGGCGCGAACGCGATGATCCGCAGCAGCTCCTGGCACCGCGCGGAAAGCAGGCTGATGGCCGCCCAGAGCCGGCGCCGCTGGTCATTGAGGATGACCTGTTCTTCCGATCCGGGCCCCCGGTCGGGCAACTCGGCGAGCAGGTCCTGGTCGGCGGGGAGCTGCCGGCGGCCCCTGGCGCACACCCGCCACGCCTCCCGCTTCGCGGTGGTGACCAGCCAGCCCACCAGGGCCGCCGAGTCGTGGATATCGTCCAGGTGAGCGACCAGGCGCAGCCACACCGTCTGCAGCACGTCTTCGGCATCACCCGAACTCAGCCCGGTCGCGCGCGTGACCTGCCAGAGCAGCAGGCTGAGTTCCGCGACGATCTGGCCCAGTGCATCCTCGCTGCCCTCCCGGGCGGCGCCTAGCAAGCCGGCGATGCGCGCGCCGCGGTCTGGCTGGCTCGTCCGGATCGTGGCAGGCCTGCGGTCAGCCACCGTCGTGAGCCTCTCCGCGTTCCTCTAGGAACAGCCTTTCCTCTTCCTCGTCCCGGAGCAGCCTTTCCTCCTCATCGCGCAGTTCCTCCAGGGCGGCCGCCGCCCGCTCTTTCCTCTTCGCGATGACCGCGGCCCGGTCGGCGGCCCGCCGTCCCGGCAGGTCTAGCCGCAGGCCACTGCCGGCATCGGCCGCTCCTGTCAGCAGCGATCGTGCGATGAGCGCGGCCAGGTAGGGGGCGGAGAACGAGGTGCCGCTCCAGATCGCCCAGCCACCGCCATAGTCGTCCGGATCGAGCGCCTCGCGGCCGGGCGGCAAGATCCCCGGTGGCCTGCGGTTGACGGGAACCCTGAGCTCCGGGGCACGGCTGGCGTCCACGTCGGTGGGGTAGGTGCTGACCACCGCGGCGCCGCTGGCCCAGGCCGTGACCCAGTGGCCGTCGTTGCTGAACATCGCCTTGGTCCCGTTCGGGTTGAGCGCGCCCGCGCTGATCACGGGCACTTGGCCAGCCGGGACGGGTTCCCGGGCAAACGCCGCGGGGTAGAACTCGCGGCTCGTGGCGAAGTTACCTGCCGCCGCGACCACCACGATGCCCAGGCCGAGCAGTGCCTCGATCGCCTTCCACAGCCCGGAGGTCACGGCTTTCTTGTGCGGGGCCTCGCTGAAGTAGCCGAACGACAGCGAAACCACGTCGACCATCCCGGCCAGGTCCCCGTCGGCGGCGAGTTCGATCCGCTTGATCAGGTGGCGGAGCGCGCAGATGATGTCGCCTTCGTAGGCGACGTCGTCGCTATGCAGGATCCGCACGGCCAGGACCCGGGCGTCCGGCGCGACCTGGCGGACGATGCCCGCGATGAACGTGCTGTGGCCCAGGGCGGGGTTGAACTCGCCGATCAGCTGGCTCGCCGCCATCGGCTTATCCCAGGCGTCCCGGATCACCTGGCGCGAATGGTCGCCCGTACTCCGCAGGAGCTCGCCTTCCGCGCGGATCGCGGCCTGGATGCCGGGGTCCACCGCGACGAAGCTGTCGGCGGGCATGGTGTAGCCACCTGCCCCGTCCGCTGCCACGTCCAGCCACGGATGAGCCCGGACACCGGTGTCAAGGACGGCGACCACCGGACGGCGGCCGCAGTCAGACTCGCATTGGCTCGCCTGCTTGCGTGCGGGCGGATCGAGGAGGACCGCGACCGGGGTCCGCGGGTCGGCGCCGCTGAACAGGTAGGAATCGGTCGTGGTGGGCCCGCTGACATCGCCGCCATTGCCGGGACCGCCGGCGATGCCGCCGCCCCCTTCCGTGACCGGGCTGCCGGTGATGGCCGAACTGACCATCAGATGCTCCAGCGAAATCTGCTCGACGGCTTCGGCGTACCGTTCCGGATGCTGCTGGGCAATGCTCGCCGCGCGCAGTGTCTGCAGGGCGACCCAGGCGTCGACCACCACCGGGACCGAGTGGCCAGGCGCCGGGACCAGGACCGCGGTGCGCGGCAGTTCTGGCAGGTCGAACTCGTCGCCGCGGCCCGTCTGACGATCCGGCTCCGGCGTGATCAGCTCGAGCCCGATGTCGGCCAGGACGGTGGTGATGGCCGGCAGCAGGTACTCGTCTTGCAGCACGTGGCCGGGGACCAGCAGCGTCCTGGCCCGGTACACGGTCGGCTGGGGCGGCTGGTCGTCGCCCACCACGGCGGCTTTCCCCGGGTCGAGCACCAGGGCGCCGTGCCGTTGCAGCAGCGCGGTCGGCAGGCCGATGAGGCCGGGCGGCTGGTGATCGTCATGGTGCGGTAGCGGGTCACTCTCAGCAGGCGGTGTGAAGAACCACTTCATGTTCGGCTCCCGCAGGTGCGGCGCATGTCATCCCAGGACCGTGAATCGCGAAGAATCCGGCGAAACTGAGCTAGATGCCTCCACCCGGTTGGAGCCGCGGGCGGCGCCGCGAAATACGATCGCCCTATAACAAAATGATAACGAAGATCAAAATCATGGGGCCGAACGAGCTGCAGTCCACGCCCCGGCGTCCCCCCGCGGGACTCTGTGGCCTGGTCGGGCGGGGCCCGGACGCGCAGGACGGCAGGCCCTGTCGGCCGGGTTCACCCGGGCCGAGCTCCGCCAGCTGATGGCGGCCGCGCCGCTGCTCGAGCGCCTGGCGCAGAGCATCTGACCGGGGTCTCATGAGGCATCGAACGGGGAGCAGCTGATGCGGCCGGCCGTGCGGAACCAGCGGGAAGCGGCCCGGGATGACCGCTACAAGTGGGTCGCGCTGGCGAACACCACCGCGGCCATGTTCATGGCGACGCTCGACGGGTCGATCGTCATCATCGCGTTGCCGGCCATCTTCCGCGGCATCCACCTGGACCCGCTGGCGCCGGGCAATATCAGCTACCTGCTGTGGATGATCATGGGCTACCGGCTCGTCCAGGCCGTGCTCGTGGTGAGCGTCGGCCGCCTGGGAGACATGTTCGGCCGCGTCAGGATTTACAACTCCGGCTTCGTCGTCTTCACGGCCGCCTCGATCCTGCTGTCATTCGACCCGTTCGAGGGCGGCCGCGGGGCGCTATGGCTGATCGGCTGGCGGGTGCTGCAGGCCGTCGGGGGATCCATGCTCATGGCGAACTCGGCCGCGATCCTGACCGATGCCTTCCCGGCCGGCCAGCGTGGTTTCGCGCTGGGCACGAACCAGATCGCCGGCCTGGCGGGCATGTTCGTCGGGCTCGTCGCGGGCGGCCTGCTGGCTGCCATCGACTGGCGCGCGGTGTTCTGGGTCAACGTGCCCGTCGGCATCTACGGGACGGCCTGGGCGTACCTGCGGCTCCGCGACAACGGCGAGCGGCATCGGGCCCGCATCGACTGGTGGGGCAACATCACCTTCGCCGTCGGGCTGAGCGCGGTCCTGATCGCCGTCACCTACGGCATCCAGCCCTACGGCGGGCACACGATGGGCTGGACGAATCCGTGGGTGCTCACCGGGCTGATCGGCGGCGTCGCCCTGCTG
>JBKQQQ010000768.1:0-3956 GCA_052144275.1 Streptosporangiaceae bacterium | reverse complement strand
ACTCCACGGAGATGGTCCCATCGGCTTCCTCGGCATAGACGTGGGCCGGGCAGCAAGCGACGAGGAGCGCGTCCCCCGCTCCGGATCGGTCTTCGCGAAGATGATGTACACATCGGCGAACGGCGCGTTGGTGATGAACATCTTCGATCCGTTGAGGGCGTACCCGGCGGCGTGCAGCGTCGCCGTGGCGGTGCCCGCGCCGGCGTCGGTGCCCGCGGCGGGCTCGGTCAGGGCGAAGGCTCCCAGGGTGCGGCCGGAGGCCAGGTCATGGAGGTACCGCTCGTGCTGAGCCTCGGTACCGAACTTGTAGATCGGCCAGGTGGCCAGGGAGGTGTGCGCCGACACGATGACGCCGGTACTCGCACACGCCCGCGACAGTTCCTCGACCGCGATGACATAGCTCACCTCATCCGCCCCCGCGCCACCCACCTTCTCGGGGAAGGGCATGCCCATGAGGTTCAGCTCCGCCAGCTTCGGCAGGAGCTCGTACGGGAAACGGTGATCACGGTCGAGCTCGGCGGCGATCGGCGCCACCTCGGCCTCGGCGAACTCCCTTACCGCCTCGCGGATAAGCTCTTGCTCATCGGTCAACTCGAAGTCCATGTACGAGCATCTCCCTAATGTCGGCCATCACGGCCTGGTTCAATATCTCGGTCCGTGGCTGCCAGACCGCCGGGCAATGGCAGGCAGCGCGAGGTCCGGATGCGAAGTCCGCCAACCTAATAAGGTGTGAAAATAAGGACATATGTGGTCGTTGCGCCTTTTTTCTTACGTCTAAAACCGAGCCTAGGACGATCGGCCCCGCCTTCCGCAGGGCCAAAGGTCCCGGGCTGCGCGATAATGCGCCAGCAGTACACGGCAGCTCCGGGGCTTGCGGGGCTGCCGCGTACTGGGTGTGCCCGCGGGATCTTCGGGTTTCCGGGTTCCCGTGGGCTTGACGGGCCGATTGTTTACTTGGTGGCTTTGGCGCTCGGCGTGCTGCTGGCGCCGGGCAGCAGCGGGGACGTTGTCTTGAGGACCTCTTCGGCGAACTTGCGCTGGCTGGCCAGCAGCTGCTCGGCGAAGTCGTAGGCGCTGGCCACGACCTCCTCGGGCTTGGGCAGCTGGCCGGCGCCCGGCACCTGGACCGGTGGCATCTTGGGGACGACGGACTGGACGGTTCCGATCCAGGCCTTGATCGCGTCGATCACGGTCTCCTGGCTCTCACGGACGGCCTTCAGGAACTGGTCCTGCAGCTCCCGCGTGGGGTCGCTGGCCATTGCCTTCCTCCTTGCTGTCTTGCCGCGAGCACGTCAGACGCGCTCGAAGATCGCGGCGATGCCCTGGCCGCCGCCGATGCACATCGTGACGAGCGCGTACCGGCCACCGGTGCGCTTGAGCTCGTACAGGGACTTGACGGTCAAGATGGCCCCGGTGGCGGCGACGGGGTGGCCCAGGGAGATGCCGCTGCCGTTCGGGTTGGTGCGGTCGGGCGGCAGGTCCAGCTCCCTGACCACGGCCAGCGCCTGGGCGGCGAAGGCCTCGTTCACCTCGAACACGTCGATCTGGTCGATCTTCAGGCCGGTGCGGTCCAGCAGGTGGCGGACCGCGGGCACCGGGCCCATGCCCATGATCCGCGGCTCGACGCCCGCGTGCGCGTACCCGATCAGCTTGCCGATCGGGGCGCGGCCGCTGCTGCGGACGAAGGACTCCGACGCGAGCACCACGGCCGCGGCGGCGTCGTTGACGCCGGAGGCGTTGCCCGCGGTGACCGTGCCGTCCTTGGCGAACGCGGGCCGCAGCTTGGCCATGTCCTCCAGGCTGACCTCGGGCCGCACGTGCTCGTCGGTGTCGACGATGGTGGTCTTGCCCCGCTTGCCCGGGATCTCGATGGGCAGGATCTGCTCCTTGAAATAACCCGCCGCCTGTGCAGCCGCGGCCCGGCGGTGGCTCTCCGCGGCCAGCGCGTCCTGGTCGGCCCGGGAGACGTTAAAGTCGGCGGCGACGTTCTCCGCCGTCACGCCCATGTGGCACGCGTCGAACGGATCGGTGAGCGCCCCCGTCATGGCGTCGATGGCGACGGTGTCGTTCATCCGCGCGCCCCAGCGCATGCTGGGCAGCCAGTACGGGGCGCGGCTCATCGACTCGGCGCCGCCCGCCACCGCGACCTCGCAGTCACCCAGCATGATGGCCTGCGAGGCGGACACGATGGCCTGCAGCCCGCTGCCGCACAGCCGGTTCACGGTGAGCGCGGGCGTCCCGACCTCCAGGCCGCCGTTGACGGCCGCCACCCGGGACAGGTACATGTCCCTCTTCTCGGTGTGGATACAGTTGCCGAACACCACGTGACCGACGTCGGCCGGGTCCACGCCCGACCGGCTGACCGCCTCACGTACCATCTTCGCGGCCAGATCGCACGGCGGGACGGAGGCCAGGCCGCCGCCGTACTTGCCGATCGGGGTCCTGACGCCGGACAGGACAAATACTTCTTCCATGGGTCATTCCTCTTTCTCACCTGTCCAGGCCGCCGTTGACGGGCCAAGATCTGTCCGCGGCTCGACTGCCCGCGAGACAGCCTCCTCGGCCCTTCTGACCTAGCGCCACGTGATACTGACGTTACGGTCCCGTGATCCGCGGCGAGAACCGGCCATATGGCCTCGCATCAGGGACTTAGGTCCCTTGGGACCGGGGCCATCGGGGCTTGACCGGCCTCCGGGGCGTTGTAACAGTGAGGTTACGGATCGGCAGACCCGACGTTTCCAGCGTTACGCCGGCCCGATAACAGAACCCTCTGGGAGAGGTCATGGACACAAACGAAGCACCTGCCAACGCCATGGACATCATGTCAGAGGCGACTGAAGCGGCAACGGGCATGCTGCCGCTGGACATGGTTAACGCCATCGCCGAGCTTGCCGACCCCGCCGCGGTCGCGAAGGAAATGCCGTGGCTGGCCGAAGAACTGACGAAGATCGCGCTCGGCAAGTCCGATATCTCGTTCGACAAGCGAGACAAGCGCTTCGCCGACGACGCGTGGCAGACCGTCCCCTACTTCAAGCTCCTGGGCCAGTCCTACCGGCTGTTCGAGATGTGGATGGACCGGATGTACCAGCAGGCGGACGGCACCTGGCAGAACAAGGCGCGGGCCCGCTTCGCGGCCGACGTCATCACGGCGGCGGTGGCTCCCACCAACTACCTCGGCACTAACCCCGAAGCAATGAAGAAGGCATTCGAGACCGGTGGCCTGTCGCTCATGCGCGGCGCCCAGAACATGCTGCACGACATGGCCAAGGGCGGGATGCCCTCGATGATCGACCGCAAGCAGTTCACCGTCGGCAAGGACATCGCCGCCACCCCGGGTGCCGTGGTGTACCGGGACGAGATGTTCGAGCTGTTGCAGTACACGCCCGCCACGCCCAAGGTGCGCAGCATTCCGCTGCTGATGATCCCGCCGCAGATCAACCGGTACTACGTCCTGGATCTCGCGCCGGGGCGGTCGCTGGCCGAGTTCGCCGTCAGCCAGGGCATCCAGGTGTTCATGGTCGTCTGGCGGAACCCGAACTCCCAGCGAGGTGAGGGGAAGTGGGGACTGGACGAGTACCTGGCCGCGGAGGAGCGTGCCAACGGGGTGGTCAAGAAGATCACGCGCAGCGACAAGATCAACTTGCTCGGGCTGTGCGCCGGCGGCATCACGCTCTCGTACGTGCTCGCGCACTACGCCGCCATCGGCGACGAGTCGGCCGGGGCGGCGACCTTCGTGGTGACCATGCTGACCGGCGACAAGCCGAACGTCGTGGGCATGCTCGACACTACCCAGGCCCGCACCATCCTCGAGCAGGCCGCCGCGAACGACGAGATCGTCCCGGGGACCGCGCTGCGCAGCCTGTTCGCCATGCTGCGGCCGAACGACCTGGTGTTCAACTACCTGGTCAGCGGCTGGCTCAAGGGCGAGTCGCCCGCGCCGTTCGACGTCCTGGCCT